>JAAZUX010000120.1 GCA_018623955.1 Flavobacteriaceae bacterium
CAAAGGTGACAGTGGGCAACCCCCATCGGTCTTTTTTGCTGTGGTCGAGGTACATTTTATTTTCGTGATAGGGAAGGGTTTCACCAAATCCGGTCATTCCGATACGCCATCCGCCGGGTTTCATCACAGCATCTTTGAGGTCTTCGCCATAGGCCATTTCATTGACAATTTCGGTCCAGTTTCCGCGGTTGGCACCTCCTTGATAGCCGTATCCCCTGATGAAATCTTTACGGTTGGTGGCTCCACCGATATTTCTGAATCTCGGGATGTAAATTCCGTTGGGTCTTCTTCCTGTGTAGTACTTATCCTCGTGCCCATCTACAGTTGCAGTAGCGCCCAGTCTAAAATGGTGATCCATCAAATTGTGCCCCAATTCACCGGAATCATTACCCATACCATTGGGAAAACGATCAGAAGTGGATTGCATCAAAATGGAAGTTGAGGCAACCGTAGAAGCACAAAGGAAAATAACTTTGGCTTTGTACTCGATGACCTCTTGAGTTTCTGCATCGATCAAACGGACACCAGTGGCTCTCTTGGTATCGGCATCATAGAGGACTTCACTGACCACAGAATTGGGTCTTAGGGTCATGTTACCGGTGGCCTCCGCCGCCGGTAAAGTGGAAGAATTACTGCTGAAATACGCTCCGAACGGACATCCTCTTCGACATCGATTTCTGTATTGACAACTGTTTCGTCCCAATCCGGGTTTGGTTCCCTGAGTAATGTGAGCCACCCTTCCAATGGTTACCACCCGATCGGTGAATTTTTTGGCGACCGCTTCTTTTAATTCGTTTTCTGCGCAATTCAGTTCCATGGGGGGAAGAAACTCACTGTCGGGCAAATGGGGTAATCCTAATTTTTCTCCACTAATACCCACGTATTTCTCTACATAGCTGTACCATGGAGCGAGATCTTTGTATCGTATGGGCCAATCCACTGCTATTCCGTCTTTGGCATTGGCCTCAAAATCGAAGTCACTCATGCGATAACTTTGCCTTCCCCAAAGCAATGAGCGCCCTCCAACATGATAGCCCCTGATCCAATCAAAACGCTTGACCTCATTATAGGGATGTACGTTGTCGTCCACAAAAAAATGAGAGGTGGACTCGGTATTCACATAATTGGTTCTGCTTTGCTTGGGTTGACGTTTTCTGATTTCTTGGGTGATCTTGTCTCCCCCTTTGAAATCCCATTTGTCCATATTGGCAGTGGGATAGTCTACAGGATGTTGAACCATGGGCCCTCTCTCGAGGACCAGAGTCTTCAATCCTTTTTCACACAACTCCTTGGCGGCCCAGCCTCCACTAATACCGGTTCCCACAACAATGGCATCGTAACTATCGGTCATAAATTCTAATTGAGATTAATTTATTATTACTGTAAATGTATCTTTTTGAAGCACAAACGACAAAAAAATTGATTTTTTTATTTGGTGTAGATTAAAAATACTGTTTTGTAATCCAATTATCATTTTTGATTCCACTTTGGTTTTGAAAAATTAGTCCTATTTTTACTCAAACGGTAAAAATAAATCAAAATGAGTAAAATTCGACTGGGCGTATTGGGAGGCGGTGGAGATTCGCTGATTGGTGTGTTGCACCGAGTGGCTTCCTATATGTATGACCGCTACGAGATTGTGGGGGGAGTATTTAATCCTGACTATGAGGAAAATATCAAATTTGCCAAACAAATCGGCGTAAACACCGATAGGGTTTACAAGGATTTTGATGCGTTTGTTGCGGAAGAATCCGCCAAACCGGAGGGTGAAAAGGTTGAAGTAGTCTCTGTTTTGACCCCCAACTTTTTGCATTACCCCATGGCCAAAAAACTGTTGGAAAACGGTTTTCACGTCATTTGTGAAAAGCCACTGACGACCACACTGGAAGAGGCCAAAGAGTTACAAGCGCTCCAAAAAAAGCACCAAGCTATTTTTGCCGTAACCTATACCTACACCGGTTATCCCATGGTGAGAGAAATGAAAGATATGATCGCTAATGGTGTTATTGGTGATATCCACAAGGTGGATTTACAATATTATCAGGGATGGATCAACCCGGTGATTCACGACAAAGAAAAAAGGAGTAAAGTCTGGCGATTGGATCCCAAAAAAGCGGGTATCAGTTCTTGTATCGGAGACATCGGTACCCATATTTTTAATATGGTAGAATACGTCACCGGGATGGAGGTCTCAGAATTGCTTTCGGATCTCAATACCCTTTATGAGGATAACCCGCTGGACATTGATGGATCAATTTTGATCCGAATGGACAACAAGGTCAAAGGCTTGTTGCGTGCCAGTCAGATTGCTACGGGAGATGAAAACAACATTTCTGTAGCCATTTACGGAAGAAAAGGGGCGTTGAAATGGGAACAAGAAAATCCCAATTATTTGTATCACCTCAAAGACGATGAACCCAGAAGACTCATCAAACCGGGCAACGCTGCCTACAATACCGATGTATCTTTGGATGGTACCAAATTGCCTGCAGGACACCCCGAAGGTATTTTTGATGCCATGGGAAATATTTACAAAGGCGTGGCCAAGGCACTAAGGGAAGAAAAATCTTACAACGGAGAATTCCCGACCCTCTATGAAGGGGTTAGAGGCATGTTGTTTATCGAAAAAACTGTTGAATCAAATCAAAAAGGAAACGTATGGGTAAGCATGGAAAATCAATGAAAACCATAAAAGGGCCTGCGGTTTTTTTGGCGCAGTTTGTCGACAAGCAGGCGCCTTTCAATTCACTGGACGGCATGTGCCAATGGGCTGCCGACTTGGGGTACAAAGGGATTCAAATTCCTACTTGGGAAAGCTTTTTAATCGATCTGGACAAAGCAGCCGAAAGTCAGACCTACTGCGATGAGCTCAAAGGAAAAATCAATTCCTATGGGTTGGAAATCACAGAACTCTCCACTCACCTCCAAGGACAACTGGTAGCGGTGCATCCTGCTTATGATTTGATGTTTGACAACTTTGCTCCCGATGCCTACAAAAACAATCCAAAAGCCCGAACCCAGTGGGCAATAGAAACCCTCAAAAAAGCAGCCAAAGCAAGCAACCGATTAGGACTAAACGCCCACGCTACTTTCTCCGGTGCTTTGTTGTGGCATACTTGGCATCCTTGGCCGCAACGCCCCGACGGATTGGTGGAAATGGGATTTAAAGAATTGGCCGACAGATGGCTGCCCATTCTCAACACCTTTGATGAAAACGGTGTGGACGTTTGCTATGAAATCCACCCCGGTGAGGACCTCCACGATGGGGTAACGTTTGAACGTTTTTTGGAAGCCACCGGAAACCACAAAAGGGCAAACATTCTCTATGATCCCAGTCACTTTGTACTGCAACAACTAGACTATATTGAATACATTGATCACTACCATGAGTTCATCAAATCTTTCCATGTGAAAGATTCGGAGTTCAAACCCACCGGAAAAAAAGGAGCCTTTGGAGGCTATGGTGATTGGATTGATCGCGCAGGTCGCTATCGCTCTCCAGGTGATGGACAAATAGATTTTAAAACCATTTTTACCAAGCTTACTGAATATGGATGTGACGTTTGGGCCGTGATGGAATGGGAATGCTGTATCAAAAGTCCCGAGCAAGGAGCCCGTGAAGGAGCTCCTTTTATCCAATCACACATCATCGAAGCCACTCAAAAAACTTTTGATGACTTTGCCGGAACAGAAATCGATGAAGATCACCTTAAAAAAATTCTAAACCTATAATTCAAACAAATGAAACCCTCACAGAGGGATATAAAACAGCCAATAAAAATTTCACAACAAAAGAACCTGCCTGTGAAAGGCAGAAACGATTAAATATCCTTAGTTAACTTAAATTTAAATAAATGAAAAAAATATTATTTATAACAATGGTCTCCTTGAGTGTAGCCTGCAAACAGACCCCAAAGAAAAAAACAACAACTGTCGAAGCCACCGCTCCCCAAAAAGAATGGGTAGACTTATTCGATGGTGTCTCTTTCTCAGGCTGGCATCAATTCAACAGCTCCGAAATGAGTGCTGCTTGGATCATTGAAGACGGAGCGATGGTATTACCTGATGGAACCGGAAGTGGAAAAGGAAACAATATTGTCACTGACAAGGAGTTTACCAACTTTGAACTTTCGATGGAATGGAAAATTGTCGAGGGCGGAAACAGTGGAATTTTTTGGGGTGTCAAAGAAGGAGAGGGTTACAAGACACCTTATCAAACAGGGCCAGAAATCCAAGTTTTGGACAATGAGCGCCACCCGGATTCCTTTAACAATCCTAATTTTCACCAAGCGGGAGCGC
>JAAZUX010000121.1 GCA_018623955.1 Flavobacteriaceae bacterium
GGTCAAGCCCACTTGGATGGATTCGGAAGTATTGAAGGAGTGATCAAAGGGAAATCTGAATTATATAAATACCTTTCCAACACGGGAGGGACTATTTTTTTAAACATTGACGACCCCCTTCAAAGAAAATGGATTTCATACAATCCTCATTATACTTTTGGTGAAGACAGCGATGCCAACTGTGCTTTAAAATACTTAAAAAGAAAATCCAAACCACTGGCATTGGCTGTAGATAAAAAAACTATTCAGAGCCAACTTTATGGTGAATACAACTTTACAAATATGGCTGCTGCAGTGGCTTTGGGTAAGTTTTTTGACCTGAGTCATGAACAAATCAACGAGGGAATTTCCTCATACGAGTCCACCAACAACCGATCGCAAAGCATCCAAAAAGGCAACAACAAAATCACATTAGATGCCTACAATGCCAATCCCAGCAGCATGAAAGCCTCAATCACTTCTTTCATCAGTAACAAAAAAAACAAGGGGGCTGTAATTTTAGGAGATATGTTTGAATTGGGAACATTTACCCAAAAAGCGCATCAAGAAATACTGGATCAATTAGAATCCACAGAAATCGAAAGCATTCTAGTGGTCGGTGAGCATTTTTTCAGAACCCAATCCAATGATCCAAGAGTAAATCGCTTTAAATCCCTAAAAGAGATTAAAAAGTACCTCAACCAAAACACTTTTGAACATACAGACATCCTGATCAAGGGGTCAAGAGGCATGACCATGGAGACGCTTTTGGATTACTTCTAGGAGCTAATCCAAGCCTGCTCCTTTGATGATGTCATCAACCACCTCGGGATTCAAAAGGGTAGATATATCCCCTAAATTGGAAAGGTCACGACTGGCGACTTTCCTCAAGATCCTTCGCATGATTTTACCCGAACGTGTTTTGGGCAGACCGGAAACAATCTGAACATGCTCTGGTTTGGCAATGGGACCAATGATTTTTCTGACCAACTGTTTGATTTCATCTTCCAAAACATCAGATGATTTGTCAATGCTGTCACAAATAGCAAAAGCATAAATCCCTTGTCCCTTAATTTCGTGTGGATAACCCACTACGGCCGACTCGATCACATTGGGATGCTCGTTTATGGCATTTTCTACTTCGGCTGTTCCCATACGGTGGCCCGAAACATTGATCACATCATCAACTCTTCCCAAAATCCTGAGAAAACCATCGTGATCCCTTTTGACACCGTCACCAGTAAAATACATCCCTTTGTAGGTGGAAAAATAGGTGTCTTTGCACCGCTGATGGTCACCATAGGTCGTTCTTATCATAGACGGCCAGGGATACTTGATACAAAGATTCCCCTCCACATTATTGCCTTCGAGTTCATTCCCTTCGGCATCTACTATGACAGGCTGAACACCGGGAAGTGGGAGTGATGCATGGGCTGGTTTATTGGGCGTGATCCCTGCCAAAGGAGAAATCATAATCCCTCCTGTCTCTGTTTGCCACCAGGTATCTACCAGAGGACAATTGCCTTTACCCACATGTTCGTGATACCAGTGCCAAGCTTCTTCATTGATGGGCTCACCAACAGAACCGATCACTTTAAGCGAGCTTAGGTCAAATTTTTCAACCGGCTCTGTTCCATGAACTTGCAAGGCTCTGATCGCAGTAGGAGCCGTATAAAATTGATTGACCTTATATTTTTCAACAATCTCCCAAAACCTTCCCGGATGGGGATAGGTGGGGACTCCCTCAAACATCAGAGTAGTTGCTCCTGCCAAAAGCGGACCGTAAACGATGTATGAATGTCCTGTAATCCAGCCAATATCTGCAGTACACCAATACACATCGTCAGCATCGTACTGAAAGACATTTAAAAAAGAATAATAGGTATACACCATATAACCTGCAGTCGTGTGAACCACACCCTTGGGTTTTCCGGTTGAGCCGGATGTGTAGAGAATAAATAATAAATCTTCAGCACTCATGACCTCGGCCTGATGATCTTCGGATTGCCCCTTCAAAGCCTCATCCCACCATAGGTCACGGCCGGGTGTCATCTCAACCGCTTCACCGGTACGCTTCAACACAATTACTTTTTCGACAAATTCTGTATTGTTCAGCGCTTCATCGACCACAGCTTTGACGGGTATGTTTTTGTTGCCCCTGAAATTACCATCAGAGGTCAGTATCATCTTGGCTTGACAATCGTTAATTCTATCCGCCAGAGCAGAGGAAGAAAAACCGGCAAAAACAACAGAGTGAACGGCCCCAACCCGAGCACAAGCCAGCATGGCAACTGCAGCTTCGGGTACCATGGGCATATAAATTATAACGCGATCCCCTTTTTTGACCCCTTGTGATTTCATCGCATTGGCAAATTTGCAAGTAGCTTTAAACAACTCGCCATAAGTCAGGTGTATTGGATCCGCCTGTGGATCATTGGGCTCCCATATGATAGCGGTTTTATTTTCGTGGGTAGGAAGTAACCTTTCAAAAATATTTTCGGTTAAATTCAGTTCGGCTTTTTCGAACCAACTGATTTTAGGTGTTTCAAAGTCCCAATTCAATACTTGATCCCATTTTTTTCTCCAATCGAAATTTTCTGCAATTTCACCCCAAAATTTTTCAGGAGATACCACACTGTTATGATAATCGTTGGTGTAATCTCTTAAAGTTTTTATTCTATCGCTCATGGATATTCTATTTGGTGTAAACTTAAGCTTATTAACAAAGTATTCAAAATGAATTTTTAAACTGTAAATTTAATTATTACAAAAAGAGGGCGTAATAAATGAGGAATTACTAAAAAACTAATGTTTTTTTTATTAAATTTACTTTAATTAATCATTTATTTACTATAAATCAATTTTGACTTTATGCAAAATATATTAATTGTTTTGGTTTGCTTGGCTCTTCTTTTCGGAGGAGTTTACTGGTATGCGGGTTATTCAACTCGTTCCGGTTTTGCAAAAGATGAAAATCAAAACTTTATCCCAGATGCTTGGGAAGAAAAATACAGTTGGTTTTTCTCAGGAAAAGGCATCATCATGCTATTATTGGGTGTAGCAATTGGTTTTACTTTGGCTAAAGTCATTGGATAAAACCTTCAATCCCAAAATACTTTAACGATTAACTTTAAGCCTCTCTCCTGAGACTTTTTAAAAAACTAATCAGAACATCTCTAATTAATTCTGATTAGAAGGATTATTATTAAATTTTAGTTTTTAAAATTCTTAGTAATGAAAAAATCATACATAATCCTTTTTGGACTGTGCCTTATCAGTCTAAAAGCTCAAAAAAACACCACACCTCCTAATATTGTATTGATTTTGGCCGATGACTTGGGTTATGAGTGTATTAATTCTTATGGAGGTACTTCCTACAAAACGCCTTATTTGACTCAACTGTCTCAAACCGGAATTCAATTTGAAAATTGCCATTCTCAACCCATATGCACCCCATCCAGAGTAAAACTGATGACGGGAAGATCCAATAAAAAAAATCATGTGAAATTTGGATCCCTCAACCCAAAAGAAAAAACCTTTAGCCAGCTGTTTAGAAAAAAAGGATATGCAACCATGATTGCAGGAAAATGGCAATTGGGACGTGATGCTTCTTTACCAGATCATTTTGGATTTGACGAACATATTCTATGGCAATTGACAACCTCAGGGCGCGACTCTTTGGGATGGGACAAAAGATATGTTAATCCCCTTCTTGAGATCAATGGTAGGGTGTATGAAAAAAATGAAGGTAAATACTCTACGGATATCGTGGTAGATTACATCAATGACTTTATAAAAAGAAAAAAAGACCAGCCTTTTTTGGTTTACTATCCAATGATCCTTACTCACTGTCCTTTCGACCCCACCCCTCATTCAAAAGATTGGGATCCTAACGATCTCGGATCAAAAACCTATAAAGGCAACGCCAAGTATTTTGGTGAAATGGTTTCCTATATGGATTTCTCAATTGGTCGTATTGTTAAACAACTGGATGAATTGGGATTGAGAGAAAATACCATCATCTTGTTTACTGGTGATAATGGTACTGATTCACCCCTAGTATCCATGATGGACAACCTTTCTGTAGTTGGTGGAAAAGGAAAGACAACTGACAACGGTACCCATGTTCCTCTTATTGTCAATTGGAAAGGGATGATTAAACCTAACAGAACTTCAAAAGCTTTGGTAGATTTTAGTGATTTTTTTCCAACATTGTGTGAGGCTGCAGGAATCCCATTGAATTCTGATTGGGATTTAGATGGTGTTAGTTTTTTTTCTCAGTTGCTGGGTAAAGAGGGACCGAAAAGAAA
>JAAZUX010000122.1 GCA_018623955.1 Flavobacteriaceae bacterium
CAACAAACAAAAGGTTTCGTTCAGGGGATAATTGTAGGGCCCTAAACACAGGACCACGCCCAGTGGACTTCTTCTGATGTGTGCATGGATACCGCCTTCTTTTTCAAACTTGGCACTCTTTTGGTCCAGTTTTTTGTAGGCCTCAACAGTATCGTATATATAATCTACCGTTCGGTCGAACTCTTTTTCAGAGTCACTGAGTGTTTTACCAATTTCCCACATCAACAATTTGACTACCTCATCACGGTGGTTCTTCATTTTGTCGGCAAAACGTTGAAGACAATTCAACCGCTCTCTTACCCGCATGGTAGGCCATTGGCCTTTACCTCTGTCGAAAGCTTTCTTGGCAGATTCTAGTGCTTCTAGGGCAGGTTCAGATTCCATATCGGGGACAGAACCCAAAAGGGTAGGAACCATTTCACCATTTTCATTTTCAGTTCTGATGGTGGAATAAACATCTGCCATATTGCCATTCCAGGTTTTCAATGCTCCATCAATAAGGTATTGATTGAAGTTGGTCACTTGTGGCCGATAGGCTTCAGGGATGTCACTGATTTTAAGAGATTTAATGTCGGGTTGGGTCAAAACATTACTCATTGTTGTGGTTTTGTTTTATGTTTGTTTAACAAAGTTAAACATTTTTTTGCATCAAGAGTAAGGAAATGAACTTCCAGCTAACCCTTAACTAAAAATTAACTTTAAATGGATTGGAAAATAGGAGGATCTCAGTTGCTTGTTAAACGATCTTCTTCATTTCAGTCATGGACTCCCTCAAATCATATCCGATGATCTCGACCGGATGAAAGCGAATGATTTCATTGACGTCGATCAATTGACGATTGTCTACACCATTCCCTTTACCTTCAGCAAAAGCTTTTCCAATAACATCGGTATCAATGTCTTTCATAAAGTCAACCAGCAAAGGTTTGGCAGCGTGATCAAAAAGATAACAACCATACTCGGCCGTATCTGAGATGACACGGTTCATTTCAAATAATTTCTTTCTGGCGATGGTATTGGCGATTAAGGGTGTTTCGTGTAGTGATTCGTAATAAGCAGATTCTTCTTTGACGCCTGAGGCCACCATGGTGTCAAAGGCCAATTCTACTCCTGCACGAACAAAAGCAACCATCAAAACCCCGTGATCAAAATATTCTTGATCCGAAATTTCTTGATCGGTAATGGTGGTTTTTTCAAAAGCTGTTTCGCCTGTAGCAGCTCTCCATTGCAAAAGGTTTTTGTCGTCATTGGCCCAATCCTCCATCATGGTTTTAGAAAAATGACCGGACATAATATCGTCCATATGCTTTTGGAACAATGGTGTAAGGATTTCCTTAAGGGATTCGGAAAGCTCGAAAGCTTTAATTTTTGCAGGATTGGAAAGACGATCCATCATATTGGTGATCCCACCATGTTTGAGTGCTTCGGTGATGGTTTCCCAACCGTATTGGATCAATTTGGCGGCATAGGCAGGGTCGATACCTTTTTCAACCATTTTATCAAAGCTGAGAATGGAACCGGTTTGCAATACCCCACAGAGTATGGTTTGCTCTCCCATCAAGTCAGACTTAACCTCAGCAACAAAAGAGGACTCTAGAACACCAGCACGGTGCCCTCCTGTAGCTACGGCATAGGCTTTGGCATAATCCAGGCCGTGAGCGTGAGGGTCATTTTCGGGGTGAACAGCAATCAATGTCGGTACACCAAATCCTCTCAAGAATTCTTCTCTAACCTCGGATCCGGGACATTTGGGTGCTACCATGATCACAGTCAAATCTTTTCGGATGGTCATCCCCTCTTCTACAATATTAAAACCGTGAGAGTACGAAAGAGTTGCCCCTTTTTTCATCAAAGGCACTACGGCTTCGATAACAGAGCTATGGTTTTTGTCGGGGGTCAAATTGATGACCACATCGGCAGTGGGAATCATGTCTTCGTAGTTTCCAACATTAAAATTATTGTCAACAGCATTTTGGAATGAAGCTCTCTTTTGATCGATAGCACCTTGACGCAAGGTGTAGCTTATGTCTAAACCGGAGTCGCGCATATTGAGACCTTGGTTGAGCCCTTGAGCACCACATCCTACGATGACGATTTTTTTCCCTTTAAGCGCATCAACGCCTTGGTCAAACTCTGACTGATCCATAAAGCGGCATTGCCCCAGTTGATCTAATTTTTGTGCTAATGAAAGTTGATTGAAATAGTTGGCCATTATAATGATGGATTTATATTAATTATCTGATTTAAATTTTTTGAGGATTTCGCTGATTCCCATTTTTGATTTGGTGATTGAAATTCGTCCAGATCGAACAAATTGAAGTAAACCAAAGGGCGCAAGGTCTTGATACAAACGATCGGTTTCTTTTCGGAATCCTGTTTTTTCTATGACAAAATACTCGGGAGAAACGGTTACGATGTTGGCGTGACTTTCTTTGATGATGTTTTGAATGTGCCGTTCTTCAAACAAAGCACTGGATTTGACTTTGTAGAGTGCACTTTCTTGAAAAATGGTTTCCTCATCGGTGTGATAAAAAGCCCTGATCACATCGACCTGCTTTTCAATTTGCTTGATGAGTTTTTTTACATTATCCTCCGGAACTTTGACGATGATGATGAATCTGAAAACGTCTTTGATTTCGGACTGTGAAGTTGTCAAACTTTCAATATTAATGTGACGTTTTAAAAAAATAGCAGAAATGCGATTCAGCAAGCCTACGTTGTTTTCGGAGTAAATCGAAATGGTAAATGTTTTATCCATTATTACTTCATTTATTTGAGCCGTATGTCAGAGACTGAAGCTCCGGTTGGGATCATGGGAAATACATTGTCTTCTTTTTCCACACATACCTCAAGGAAGTAGGGCTTATCGGAGGCAATCATTTCGGCTACTGCAGCATCGAGATTTTCTCTTTTGTCTACTTTTTTGGCATCCAGATAATAGCCTTTTGCTATAGCAACAAAGTCGGGATTTACCATTTCGGTCGAGGCATAGCGTTTGTCAAAAAACAATTGCTGCCATTGTCTTACCATTCCCAAAAACTCATTGTTGAGAACAACAATTTTTACAGCGGCTTGGGTTTGGAAAATGGTTCCCAATTCTTGTATGGTCATTTGGTATCCCCCATCGCCGATCACAGCAACGACTTCTCTCTCTGGAGCTCCCATTTTAGCACCTAGAGCAGCGGGCAGGGCAAAACCCATGGTTCCCAGTCCACCTGAAGTAACATTACTTCTTGAACGAACAAAATCCGTATATCTACAAGCTACCATTTGGTGTTGGCCAACATCGGTTACTAAAACAGCATCCCCCTGGGTGTGTTTGTTGATGGAAACGATGACTTCTCCCATGGTCAAACCCTCTTTTTCCGGGCGCAGATCCTTGTCGATAACTTCCTTGACCTCCACTTTCATCAATTCGTCAAAACGTCCCATCCATTGGTCGTGGGATTTTTTTTGAATCAGGGGAATCAAAGCTTCTAAACTTTTTTTACAGTCCCCCAAAACCGGAACATCAACCATTACATTTTTATTGATTTCGGCAGGATCAATTTCAAAGTGAATGATTTTGGCTTGCTTGGCATAAGTTTCCAAATTTCCGGTGACCCTATCGTCAAACCGCATCCCTACCGCGATGAGCAGGTCGCATTCGTTGGTCAGTAAATTGGGTCCGTAATTACCGTGCATGCCCACCATACCCACATTGAGTGGATGGGCTGTGGGCAATGCGGAAAGTCCCAATATGGTCCAGGCAGCAGGAATCCCGGACTTTTCTACAAAGGCTTTGAATTCCTCCTCGGCACCCCCCAAGATGACCCCTTGTCCCCACACGATAAAAGGTTTTTTGGCCTTGTTGATTAACTCAGCAGCTTTTGTCACCGCATGGGTGTCCATCGGAGAAACAGGTTTATAACTTCTGACCCCAGTACATTTTTGATATTTAAAATCCAAAGTATCGAACTGAGCATTTTTTGTTATGTCGATCAAAACGGGACCAGGTCTGCCGGATCTGGCAATGTAAAAAGCCTTAGCAAAAATTTCGGGTATTTCGGAGGCATTGGTGATCTGATAATTCCATTTGGTAACTGGGGTTGAAATCCCAATGATGTCGGTTTCTTGAAAAGCATCGGAACCCAAAAGATGAGACCCCACCTGACCTGTAATGCAAACCATGGGTGTGGAATCGATTTGTGCATCGGCAATTCCGGTCACTAAATTGGTTGCTCCGGGACCAGATGTTGCAATGGCTACTCCCACCTTTCCTGAAGTTCTGGCATATCCTTGAGC
>JAAZUX010000123.1 GCA_018623955.1 Flavobacteriaceae bacterium
GATAAAAATATTGGAGGAAGGAATAAAATTTTCCAATCTTCCAAAAGTGCCTTGCAAAAGTGAAATCCCATCTCCGGTCATGTCGTGAAATTGTTTGGGAAAATCCGGAGTACTGGAAGGCCAAAATCGGGAACCGATTCCGCCAGCCATGATGATTGCAAAATGATTTTTAGACATTTTATTCTATTTTGATAACCTGAGCATGGGGACTAAAAAGGTAAAGTCTTTTTCCATCCACCTCTCTACACTCATATCTTTTGGTTCGCTTTTTTCCTCTGACAAATCTTCTTCCATTGTGAATTTCAAAAATCGACCCATTTTCTAATTCAAAAATATAGTTTTTTTCATTCTCAGGATCAAATTTATTGAGTACAACAGCCAATTGGGTATCGGTATCAGAAGAGGCCTTTGGATTCCGAAAGTGCAGCAGCAAAACCCTCAACAACTCTTCTGGAAAAATTTCCGGCACAAGAAAAGGTGATATAATTTCTCTGAAAACGTGTTTCCACTCCTTCCCGTGGGGTTTGATCTTAGGGCCAAAATCTTTGTAAGCAATCAAGTGAGCTATTTCATGCAAGGTGGTGATCAAAAATCGATAGGGATTTGACATTTCATTGACTGTGATCTGGTGTCCTCCTTTTGGCAAGGCTCTAAAATCTCCGTGTTTGGTATACCGCTTTCGGGTAATGACAATGTTCACTTGCCACTGATTGAGGTATTCTGAAAGTTTAGGAAAGGAAGCTTTAGGTACAAAACTCTCAATGGCGCTGATCGATTCCCTCATCCTGACCTATGGAGTTGAAGAGGAAATTGGCAACACCTTTCCATTGTAAAACTGATGTCCCTTTAAGGCAAAATCAATGATATATTCTGCCATTTGTGCTGCACTGACGGGGGCTTTATAACCGGGAAAAGCTTCTTCCAACATCTCTGTTTGCACAGCACCTAGAGCAAGCGCATTAAACGAGGGACCACTGTCTTTGAACTCCTCCGCCAAAAGCTCTGTGAGTATAACCAAGGCTCCCTTACTGCTACTGTAGGCCGATAGGCCCGGGAACTTAGCACTTCCTTGAACCCCCCCCATACTGGTGATATTGAGAACGTGCCCTTTGGCATTCATCATGGGTAGCATCAATCGAGTAAGGCTTGCTACAGCAAAAACGTTAACCTTAAAAACGGCTTCAAAATCGGAAGAAGAAATTTCTAAAAATGGCTTATTGATCAAACTTCCTGCATTGTTGATCAGTACATCAATACTTTTAAAAGAGCTGCTGATTTCTTTAACAAAATCAACTACTTCCAACTCATTGGACAGGTCTACCGAAAAAGGATGAACATTGGGAATCCCCTTTAGTGGCGATATGTTTCTGGAAAGAGCAATAACTGTATGACCTTTGGCAGCGGCTTGTTTACAGATCTCAAAGCCTACTCCCCTACTGGCGCCTGTAACAATAAGGGTTTTCATTCGTTTTAATTTTTTAGGGTCAGGTCAAGGTATTCCTGTATTAGGAAACCAGAAGTCGGATGGGGTTTTCGATATAAAGCCTTAGAGATTGTAAAAACTGCGCTCCAGTAGCTCCATCAACTGTTCTGTGATCACAAGCCAGTGTGAGCTTCATGGTGTTCCCAACAACGATTGCATCCTCTTTCACCACAGGTTTTTTCTCGATGGCGCCAACGGATAGAATGGCCGAATTGGGTTGATTGATGATCGAAGTAAACTCCTGTATGCCAAACATTCCCAAATTGGAGACCGTAAAGGTGCTTCCGTCCATTTCAGCAGGGGTCAATTTTTTGTCTCTGGCCCTGAGGGCATAATCTTTGACAGTTACTCCAATTTGTCTCAAATCCATCTCGTCAGTGAATTTAAGTACAGGAACTACGAGTCCATCTTCAACAGCAACTGCCACGCCCAAATGTACGTGGTGATTTTGAACCACCTTGTCGTCAAACCACTGAGAATTGACCTGAGGGTGTTCTTTCAAAGCCAGTGCAACAGCTTTGAGAACAATGTCATTGAAAGAAATCTTGGTGTCCGGTAAGGTATTGAATTGCTGTCTGAATGCAATAGCATTGTCCATATTCAATTCTACCCCTAAGTAATAGTGAGGCGCAGAAAATTTTGAAGCGGAAAGTCTTTTGGCGATGGCCTTTCTCATTGAACTGTTGGCCAATTCGGTTACGCTTTCCACCCCTTTTGGGCCCGAAGCAACAGCAAATCCACCTGCTGATCCTTTGAAATTTTCAATATCGCGTTTGATGATTCTCCCTCCATCTCCGGAGCCTTTGACTTGTTGGAGACTGATTCCTTTTTCTTCCGCCAATTTTTTGGCCAGAGGAGAAGCGATCAATCTTCCGTTGTGATTTTCGTTTGCCACTATCGGGGACTGAGCTACTGCTAATTCGGGCTTGGGAGTTTGCTTTTGCTCAGCTACCGCAGCTGCGACAACTTCAGCTTTAGGCTCCTCCGCTTGACTTACTGAGACAGCACTACTGGCAATCGCTGCTTTTACAGCTTCGGGATCTGTCCCTTCTTTTCCTATGGCAGCCAAAACGGAATCTACCGCTGCAGATTGTCCCTCTTCAAGACCAATATAAAGCAAAGTTCCTGAGTAGAAAGATTCAAACTCCATCGTGGCTTTGTCCGTTTCTATTTCCGCCAGAATATCTCCTTCATTTACGGGGTCACCTACTTTTTTATTCCATTTGGCAACGGTACCTTCTTCCATGGTATCGCTCAACCTTGGCATGGTTATGACCTCCACACCCTCCGGCATGGCTGTTTTTTCTTCATTGGATTCTACAATTGCAACTGGAGCCTGAGGTGCATCGGAGGTTTCTGATGATTCCTCTGTTTGTGTCGTTGTTGTTGCAGCACCTCCAATCATGTCCTTAATATCTTCACCTTTGGATTCAATAATGGCCAAAAGAGAATCTACAGGGGCTGTTCCTCCTTCTTCAATTCCGATATGGAGCAGTTCTCCCTCTTGAAAGGACTCGAATTCCATTGTGGCTTTGTCGGTCTCAATCTCAGCAAGAATATCACCTTCTTTAACCGTATCACCTACTTTCTTGTACCATTTGGCTACCGTGCCCTCTTCCATGGTATCACTCAAACGAGGCATGTTTATCAGTTCCGCCATTCTAATCTAATTTATGCTTTATAAAGGGATAGTCTTCTTGCTCATATACCGCGTCATACATCACAGATTTTTCAGGGAAAGGAGATGATTCGGCAAACTTTTCACAATCTGCCACTGCTGCCTTAACTTTAGCGTCAATCTCATCCAACTGTTTTTCTGTTGCGTATTTGTTATTAAGGATAATTTCTTTGACTTGTGTAATAGGATCAATTTTTCTGTATTCCTCGACCTCCTCCTTTGTCCTGTATTTTTGAGCATCAGACATAGAGTGTCCTCTGTAGCGGTAGGTCTTCATCTCTAGGAAAGAAGGACCTTTTCCGGCTCTGGCATGCTTAATGGCTTTGTCCAAGCCTTTGGCCACAGCAACAGGATCCATTCCATCGACAGGTCCACAGGGCATTTCATAACCCAGTCCCAGTTTCCAGATTTCTTGGTGACTGGCGGTTCTGGCCACAGAAGTTCCCATAGCATATCCATTATTTTCAACTACAAAAACCACTGGCAATTGCCATAAGGTAGCAAGGTTTAAGGTCTCGTGAAGGGAGCCTTGTCTGACAGCTCCGTCACCCATAAAACAAAGGGTTACATTGTCTCTGTTAAAATATTTGTCTCCGAAGGCCATTCCGGCACCCAAAGGGATTTGCCCTCCTACAATACCATGACCCCCGTGGAACTTGTGTTCTTTAGAAAAAATATGCATGGATCCTCCCAATCCCATGGAAGTACCTGTTGACTTTCCGAAAAGTTCAGCCATCACACGTTTGGGATCAACTCCCATACCGATGGGTTGGACGTGATTTCTGTAGGCTGTTATCATTCTGTCCTTACCCAATTCCATAACGTGAAGTGCCCCGGCCAGTATCGCCTCTTGACCGTTGTAAAGATGGAGGAATCCCCTCACTTTTTGTTGGATATATACGGCAGCCAATTTGTCTTCAAACTTACGCCAAAAGAACATATCCTCGTACCATTTCAAATAGGTGGCCTTGGTTATTTTTTTCATTAAAAAGAAATGATTATCAAATTCAAATTATTTTCAAAATTACTGAATTATGTCCTTTTGATAAAAATATATTTATGAAATTGATAAAGAAAGATTATTCCGTTGAAAC
>JAAZUX010000124.1 GCA_018623955.1 Flavobacteriaceae bacterium
CATATTGGAGGAAAAAAGTAAACGACGATATACCGTCTCCAATGCTTTAGAAGAAACTTCGGAGTATACCACGCAAGAAAACGAACAGCAACTCTATAAATTCACTACAGAATACAATCCCAGCGAAAACCTACAAACGGAGTACAATCTTCTTTACAAGACCTCCAATCAGAACGAAATCTCGGATCTGACCACCATTTCCGGCAGACAAGGCCAACGGGTTCCCGAACAAATTGGACAGTACCGTCAACAAACACCCTATTCCTTAAATCAAGAATTAAGGTTGTACTATACCCATAATCAGGACCATATTTTTTCGATGGAATTACAGCATTTGACTCAAAAAGAAGATCCTTTTTACAGAGCCATCAAACAATTTCAGCCCTTTGGTGGAATCTTAAACCTGAATACAGATCAAGAACGTTTTAACATCAATCAAGATCGGGAAACCAAAACCGATAAGATAGAGGGCAAATGGGACTATTTTTATATTCTTTCCCCAAAAGCCAATCTCAATCTAACATTCGGTTTTACAGACGTCAAACAAGATTTTAATTCCTCTATTTTTCAAATTTTAGACAACAATACCCAACAAAATTTTTCGGAAAATTATTTGAGTAATGATGTTTCTTTTCATTTTCAGGATGTCTATGCAGCCCTGCATTATCGTTTTATTACAGGAATTTTCACTTTCGATCCGGGGATTACGCTCCATTCCTACAAGACTGAAACACGCCAATTCAGTGGTTTGACCGACAACTCCTTTACCTTTTTTCGACCCGATATTCGTATTTTGCTCAAACTTAAAGATTCTGAAACTTTGAGATTTGTTTATCGTTCCACTCGACAATTCACCGACATCAACAATTTGGCCGAGGGCTATATTTTTAGAAACTACAACTCTTTTTTTCAGGGAAATTCCAATTTGGAAGCCGCTTTTTTCAATGTGGCCAATCTCAATTATCAGAGCATCAATATCTTTAATTTCACCAATATTTTTGCCAACCTGAGTTATTCCATCAGAGACAATGCCATTCAGAACACAACCAGGGTTGAGGGCATCAACAGTGTGCGGTCAGCAACCAACTCCAACTTCCCCCGAGCCATTTTCAATGCTTCAGGTAGAATTGACAAAAGATCCAAAAATTTTAAAGGAGGGTTGAATGTCAATTTTAACTTCAGCGACTTTAACAATGTGATCAACGACACCCCCACCGCGTCCAGTAATTTTACCCAACGCTACAGGGCCAATATCGCAACCAACTTTAGAGACAAACCCAATATAGAAATTGGCTACACCTACAGCATTAGGGATTATAAAACAGGAACTATCCAAAATAAGTTTTTTACCGACGCTCCCTATGTGCGCCTGGATGCCTACTTTTTAAAGGGTTTTGTTTTTAATGCTAAATACACCTACAATTATTACCGCGATCAGGAACAGACCCTCAACGAATATCGTTTTTTAGAAGCGGAGTTGTCCTACAATCAACAAGGATCCAAGTGGGAGTTTGGCATCAAGGCTACCAACCTGCTCAACGATACTCGGATCAACAGAGACAGTTTTAATCAATTTTCATTTACGACCAATTCCTATGTCATTCAGCCCAGATTTATCGTATTTAAGATCAATTACGATCTGACTGCAATAAGCGGGGGTGGGAAAGTAAAGAAAAAGTAATTAGTTCATCATTCCGATGGCCTTGATCCAATCTATCATATTGTTAAACCAATTGTCTACCGGATGGCCTGTCTTTATGATTCCAAAACCGTGATCTCCGTGATGATAATTGTGCAGTTCGCTCACAAATCCTTTTTCTGCCCAATCAATATAAAGTTTTGCACTGGGTATGGCCAGATTTAATTGATCGGCAGTAGTACAAACTACAAATAGCGGAGGCCCGTAGGCAGGAGGCTCTTGGTCTTCTACGATCACCATCCAAGGGTAGATGGGTGCCAAAAAATTGGGTCTGTTTTTTGGATTGGATTTATAGGTTGCCTCTAGTGTAACTGCACCGCCGGCAGAGAATCCCATAATCCCGATTTTTTTGGGATCAATACTGTATTTTGCCGCATTTTCCCTAACGTGAGCAATGGCATTCAGTGCATCCAGATGTCCATAGGTCAACTGCTTTTTTTCTTTAAGGTAAGGTTCGTTCAAACCTTCATTCTCTCCAATCAAATGAGCGGGAACCAATCTGTATTTTAAAACAAAAGCAGCGATTCCTTTTTCATTCAAAGCTTTTGCGACATCCAATCCTTCATGAAAAAAAGCATTGCTCCTCATGCCTCCGCCCGGACAAACCACCATGGCTGTTGAGGGTTGGGTTTTACCCTCGGGTAAAAATACTTGAAGGGTAGGGATGGAGATGTTTTTAAAATTGTATCCACGACCAGAGTAACCTATTGTTTTTATCTCCGGTTCTTTATAATCTAGTCCGGTATTGTCGTATTCCAAGGGGATGATTTCTTGACCATTCATAATGGTACAAAAAATTAAAAATAGAATGGGTATGATTTTTTTCATTTCAAATATTTATTCATTAAGATAATCAATTCTGATGCAGAAATTATTATTAAAGTTAATTTCAATAATTTTGCATACCGTATGTGAAATAACCCGTTATTTGGGGGGTATAAGACCAGAGTTTCAACTTTAATTTTTTTTGCTTATTATATACATAATTTTGAATTCTGGAATTAATATTACCAAATGAAAAATACCGCTTGGGTCTTATTGTTTTTTTGTTTTGTAGGCATCACTGCTCAGGAGATTCCACCGATTCAGCAATACAAATCTAAAATTTCTTTCGCTGGGAATCAAAACTGGATGATTTCACAGGATCATAAAGGCACTTTATACATTGCAAACAATAAAGGCCTACTTCAGTTTAGAGGTACAGATTGGAAATTGAACACAAGCCCAAATCAGTCCATCATCAGATCTGTCAAGGTAATCGATGAAAAAATTTGTGTTGGGAGTTATATGGATTTTGGATTTTGGGAACGATCTCCCAATGGGGAATTACATTATACCTCTCTCGCCAAGGAATTAGATATCGATATTTTGGAAGATGAGCAATTTTGGAATATTATTAAATATAGTGAAAAAATCATTTTTCAATCGCTTCATCGATTGATCATAGTCGACATAGGGAATAGAAAATTCCAATTTGTTCCGACCACCAATACCTTACTAAAGTCCTATAAGGTGGGTGATCAAGTTTATATTCAGGAATCTGGTAAGGGCCTGTTTGAGGTAAAAAGCGGTAAAGTATTTTTGGTCAACGACGATAAGATTCTTAAAGAAAATATTATTGTAGGCCTGTACAAAGCAGAAGGAAAACTTTTGATACTGACCGACAGATCCGGTTTCTTTTTCCTGGAAAATAAGCGTTTGAAAAAATGGGAGATCGAAGGGGATAACAGCTTTAAAGAGAATAAGCTCTACAGCTCATTGAGACTCTCTGATGGTAGTTTTGCTTTGGGCTCTATTGCCCACGGTCTCATTTGGATCGATGCCGAAGGAAAAGTCATCATGAAACTCAACAGAGCCAATGGGATTTTTAACAATACCATTTTATCATTATTTGAAGATCAAAATCAAAACCTATGGTTGGGTTTGGACAATGGTGTTGACTGTGTTAATTTAAATTCACCTTTTTTGGAGTACAATGATGATATTGGAAAAATTGGGGCGGTATATGCTTCTGCCAAAAAAGGAAATTACTTTTATCTGGGTACAAATCACGGACTGTATTACAGAGAAATCAACAGAAGAAATGATTTCAGGATGATTCCCGGCACCGAAGGGCAAGTATGGAATTTATCCTATATCGATGATGATTTATTTTGCGGTCACGATTTGGGGACTTTTCATGTAGTTGGCCCCAAAGCAACCAAAATCACAAATATTCCCGGTGCTTGGGCTTTCAAAAGACATCCCAAATCCAAAGATTTATTACTTCAAGGCAATTACAACGGTATTCATGTTCTTCAAAAACAAAACGACCAATGGGTTCATAAAAACAAACTACAAGGCTTTAATATTTCTTCCCGATTTTTTGAAATGGTTAATGATACTACCCTATTGGTGGGGCACGAGTACAAGGGTGTTTTTAGGCTTACGATTACCCCTGATTTTGATCGGGTAACCCATACAGATATTGATACATCGGTGAACAAAGGAATCAATGCCAGTTTGGTCAAGTTTGACAACGAAATATTTTATTTCAATCCCGAGGGCTTATTC
>JAAZUX010000125.1 GCA_018623955.1 Flavobacteriaceae bacterium
AATGATAATGAATCATTTTAATTTAAGACCCTGCAAAGAAATAGGACTCATCAAAGAAGCCATCAAAGAAGCCATTTTAGAAGGCGAAATTCCAAATGAATACGACGCGGCTTTTGCGATGATGATAAAAAAAGGAAGTGAAATAGGACTTGAAGCCCATGGAGAATAGTTTTAAAATATCGGTCAAGATCAGTCTAATCTTGGTTTATTTGGTTATTGCGGCCGGTTCCATTGTCCGAATGACCGGAAGCGGTATGGGTTGCCCCGATTGGCCCAAATGTTTTGGCTATTGGATTCCCCCAACCGAAAGGGCTCAACTGGACTGGAAACCCGATCATCAATACACCAAAGGACAGGTCATTATTCTGAAAGAGGAACTCAGGGTCGCCAATAGCGACTTTAAGTCTTCCGTAACATTTAAAGACGACAATTGGGACTTCTACACCCAGCACGACTATGCCCTGTTTAATCCATACCACACATGGATTGAATATCTGAATCGCTTGTTAGGTGCCCTGGCCGGATTGGCCGTTTTGATCATGACGATTTTGTCCTTTTGGAGTTGGAAAATAAACGTCACCTATCCCATCGTTTCCATTTTGATTCTTTTGGGAATGGGATTCCAAGCCTGGTTGGGAAAAACGGTCGTGGATTCTCATCTGGCACCCTATCGCATCAGTCTGCACATGGGTATGGCCCTGTTGATCGTACTGGGATTGGTTTTTTTACTCTTTTCCAGTCAAAGAAAGGCATTTTCCATTCCTGGAAATACTGCTTTAAAAGCATGGGCTTGGTTTGCCGTGTTGTTGACCCTATTTCAAATTGGGCTGGGAACCCAAGTCCGTCAATTTGTCGATTTACAAATGCATGAAGCTCCCGGACAATGGCTCGACCCTGCGCCCATCAAATTTTATGTACACCGAACTTTGTCACTGCTGGTTTTGGGAGTTCATTTAATTCTTTTTTGGATGTTGCGAAAAATGAAACGCAATGTCAAGGTCTTCAATCAAATTTTGGGATTGATCGGGTTGGAGATTTTTAGTGGTATTTTGATGTTTTATCTCGATTTTCCTCTCAGTTCTCAACCTTTACATTTAATCATCGCGGCCCTGCTTTTCGGGGCACAATCTTTTTTTATATTACAAATAATGTCAAACAGAAAGTCCTATGATCTATAGAATGCGTGCAATTTTAGACACCGAAACCGATGTAATCCGAGATTTTGAAATTGAAGCCACCGCCACCCTAGAAGAACTGCACGACGCGGTCTCACAATCCTTTGGTTTTGCCGGTAACGAAATGGCTTCCTTCTATCGCTCCGATGAAAATTGGGCCCAAGGTGAGGAATTGCCCTTGGTCGATATGGGAGTGGGAGAAAAACCACTCAACGAAAAACCACTCAATAAAGTCCTATCGGAAAATGAAAACCGTCTGATCTACGTTTACGATTTCCTCAACCTTTGGACGTTTTTTGTGGAATTGATGGAAACGGCCGAAAAAGACCACCTCAAAGGTTATCCCAGTCTGATTTTTTCCCATGGCGAAGTACCCGAAACCCCTCCCGATAAGGATTTTGTCGCTCAAGAAGGTTTTCACAATGAGCTGACTGAAGACGAAGATTCAAACGAAAATGAATTTGACGAGGATCAGTTTTATTAGAGCAAGTCTCCCAAACTGACATTCTGGTAGTTCCTTCGCATATAATCAAATGAGGCCTGCATCAGCTCCCCCATGGATTTACTTTTTGTGAAGGCATCGTCTTTGGTAAAAACAAAAATTTCATTTTTGAGTTTTTCGAGATTTTCCGGAATGGACAAACGATCTTTCTTCATGATGTTTACCAGAAAATCAATTCGATTGCCCGAATTGATCAATCTACGCGAAACGATGGAACGTTCCTCAATTTTGTATTGGATGATCGACTCGTGATTCAACTTGTCCTTGACCACCAACATCAATGGATAATTCTCCTTAAAGAATTGGGGACGATATACCGATAGTTTCCCCTCAAAACATTGTTGGTCAAAATCTATGGCCCTGATCTTGTAGATCACATGATCGAAATCGTGAATGGGGATCACCACGTAATTGTAGGCCCGCATATCTCCCAGCAAGCGTACCATACATCGCTCATTGAACTTCACGTACTCTTTGGCAATTTGAGCTTTTTCAGCTGCGCTACAATTGGGTAGGTACTCCTTGATAAATACATCCCCTGGAATGCCTGCAATATGTTCCTCAATCAAAGTATCGTGATTGACCATATAATTGAGGTTATAGGGCGAGAGGGTATGTTCAAACTCCAAACCGTACACCCGAGAAGCATCGGTTTTCTTTACATAGAAATAGGTAAAGTTATCGTTCAGAACATTTCGAATTTTAATCCGAAAAGGTTTTGAATTGCCAAAGGTACAGTAGTCTATGGCATCAATATTCAGATCCGGTAAAGAGGAATCACCACCATCGGAATGCAGTTGGGTGTAAATCGTTTTTAGAGCGTAATCTATTTCCTCCCGATCAGAATCGGAATAGTAAACCCTTACCCATAGGGTATCCTGATCATATTTGTCATAAACGATCACGGAGCCAGAAAATCGCAACAAGTCCTCATAACAGATCGAAGACTCCATCCAACGATCGTACTTTTTTAAAAAATGCATCAAATCGTCGGATATGGGAAAAAAAGGCTTTTTTTTGGAAATCAATTTCTCCTCCACTCTACTGTTTTTATCAAAAATACCTCTTTTTCCGCATTGTGTTTCTATAATCGCTTAATAAGGTAAAACAATGGTATAAAATTGGGGAACGGTGATTTAAGCTTTAATTTTGCAAAATGGAATTCAAACTGGAGTCCCCCTTTTCACCCACCGGAGACCAACCGGAAGCCATCCGTCAGATCGCCACGGGTTTTTCCCAAGGGGAAAAATACGTCACCCTGCAAGGGGTTACCGGCTCCGGTAAAACCTTTACAGTAGCCAATGCAGTGCAGGAATTACAACGTCCTACATTGGTCTTGGCCCACAACAAAACTTTAGCCGCTCAGCTCTATTCCGAGTTCAAACAGTTTTTCCCCAACAATGCCGTTGAGTATTTTGTTTCCTATTATGACTACTACCAACCCGAAGCCTATATCCCAACCAGTGGCTTGTATATTGAAAAGGACTTGTCCATCAATGAGGAAATTGAAAAGCTGCGTTTGAGTACCACCTCCTCCCTCCTCTCCGGAAGAAGGGATGTATTGGTGGTCGCCTCTGTATCCTGTTTGTACGGAATTGGAAATCCGGTAGAATTCCAAAAAAATGTCATCGCTATTGAAAAAGGAGAGGTCATTTCGAGAACCCAACTGTTGCACCGATTGGTACAAAGCCTTTACTCGCGTACAACGGGTGAATTTAATCGAGGGAATTTCAGGGTCAACGGTGACATCATTGACATCTTCCCGGGCTATGCAGATGTGGCCTTTAAAATCCATTTTTTTGGCGATGAAATCGAAGAAATTGAATCCTTTGACCCCATAGAAAACCAACTTTTGGAAAAATTTGATCGGGTGACCCTTTTCCCCGCCAATATGTTTGTTACTTCGCCGGACATCCTTCAAAACGCCATCACGCAAATCCAAGATGACTTAGTAAAACAAGTCGACTATTTCAATGCCAACGGTAGTTTTTTGGAGGCCAAGCGGTTGCATGAACGCACGGAGTTTGACTTGGAGATGATCCGTGAATTGGGCTATTGTTCCGGAATTGAGAATTATTCTCGCTATCTTGACGGCAGAGACCCCGGAACACGACCTTTCTGTTTGCTTGATTATTTCCCCGACGATTTTCTGATGGTGGTGGACGAAAGTCATGTAACCATTTCTCAGGTTCATGCCATGTATGGAGGGGACCGAAGTCGAAAGGAAAACCTGGTCAATTACGGCTTCCGTTTACCGGCTGCCATGGACAACCGACCCTTAAAATTTGAAGAGTTTGAAGCCTTGCAAAATCAAGTACTCTATGTCAGTGCGACTCCGGCAGACTATGAACTCAAACAAACCGAAGGGGTTTATGTGGAACAGATCATTCGACCCACCGGACTGCTGGATCCTGAAATAGAGATTCGACCCAGTTTGAATCAAATCGACGATCTGATAGAGGAAATACAAGTCAGAGTGGAAAAAGACGAGCGCACGCTGGTGACCACACTGACCAAAAGAATGGCGGAAGAGTTGACCAAATATTTTGCAC
>JAAZUX010000126.1 GCA_018623955.1 Flavobacteriaceae bacterium
GAGCACTGGTCTCCAAAACCAGGTGTCGGGAGTTCGAGCCTCTCAACCCGTGCAAAATAAACAATT
The DNA here is from genome assembly GCA_018623955.1 of Flavobacteriaceae bacterium. Next base: position 67 of record JAAZUX010000126.1, read on the forward strand.
AGTATGTCAGCAGTTATCGACTACATAAAAGATTCGTTTGAGGAATTGAGAAACAATGTGTCTTGGACACCCCGTGCTGAACTTCAACGATTGGTCGTTATTGTTTTGGTGTTTTCAGTGATTTTCTCACTCGCCATTTGGGGAGCTGATACTGTACTCTCAGAAGTGGTAGGATTCTATTTTCAATTGATTAACGGATAAGCATGGCAGAAGTCGTTACAAAGAATTGGTATGTAATCAGAGCGGTGAGTGGCCAAGAAGCCAAGATTAAAGACTACATCATGAGCGAAATTAGCCGTTTGGGCTATGCCGATCAGGTGGAAGATATTTTGGTCCCCATGGAAAAAGTGGTCCAAATCCGAAACGGAAAAAAGATCAACAAAGAGAAAGTATACTTTCCCGGTTATATAATGATCAAAGCCAATTTGACCGGAGAAATACCCCATATCATAAAATCTGTAACCAATGTCATTGGATTCTTAGGAGAGACCAAAGGAGGAGATCCTGTTCCACTAAGAATTGCCGAGGTCAACAGGATGTTGGGTAAAGTAGACGAGTTGACCATGACCACAGAACACATTGCCATTCCTTTTACAAGAGGGGAGAATGTCAAGGTGATCGACGGACCTTTCAACGGTTTCAACGGATCCATTGAAAAGGTGAATGAGGAAAAGAGAAAACTAGAGGTAATGGTGAAGATTTTTGGTCGAAAGACACCTTTGGAATTGAGTTATATGCAAGTAGAAAAATTATAAATGTTACTGATACCAGAAGTTTTAGCTTCCACTTGAAACTTCTACAACGTTAATTATTAAATAATGGCAAAAGAAATAGATAAAGTTCTTAAACTTCAAGTTCGGGGAGGTGCTGCGAATCCATCGCCACCGGTTGGACCCGCGCTAGGTGCCGCAGGAGTCAATATCATGGAGTTTTGTAAGCAGTTCAATGCGCGAACCCAAGATAAGCCCGGAAAAGTATTACCGGTAGTGATTTCTGTATACAAAGACAAATCGTTTGAATTTGTAATTAAGACACCTCCGGCGGCCGTTCAATTGATGGAAGCAGCCAAAGCTAAAAAGGGTTCCGGCGAACCCAACAGAACTAAAGTAGCCTCGGTTACTTGGGATCAAGTCAAAACCATTGCTGAGGATAAAATGCAAGATTTAAATGCTTTTACCATAGAATCAGCCATGAAAATGGTCGCTGGTACTGCCCGTTCGATGGGATTCACTGTCAAAGGAGAATTCCCTTCTAACTCTTAAAAAATTAGTTATGGCAAGATTATCAAAAAAACAAAAAGAAGCCAGAGCCAAAGTGGACATTAAGTCCTTGTACTCTCTAGCAGATGCTTCTTCTTTGGTCAAAGATGTGACCACCACAAAATTCGATGCGTCAGTAGACTTGGCCATTCGTTTGGGTGTGGATCCCAAAAAGGCCAATCAAATGGTACGAGGTGTGGTTACACTTCCCCATGGGACGGGTAAAACCCTCAGGGTTTTGGCCTTGGTTACTCCCGATAAAGAAGCAGAAGCAAAAGAGGCAGGTGCCGATTTCATAGGCTTGGATGAGTACCTTCAAAAAATCAAAGATGGCTGGACAGACGTCGATGTAATTGTTACCATGCCCAGTGTGATGGGTAAATTGGGTCCCTTGGGACGGGTTTTAGGTCCCCGAGGTTTGATGCCCAATCCCAAAACCGGAACCGTAACTATGGACATCAAAAAGGCAGTCTCTGATGTTAAAGGAGGAAAAATTGATTTTAAAGTGGACAAAAATGGAATCGTTCACGCTTCCATTGGCAAAGTCTCATTCGAATCTAAAAAGATCGAAGAGAATGCCAATGAGTTGCTCAAGACCATTCACAAGTTGAAACCCACTACGATCAAAGGAACTTATATCAAAAGCATTTCCATGTCCAGTACCATGAGTCCCGGAATTGGCATTGAAACTAAATTGGCTTAGCCTTAAAATTTAAGGAATGACAAAAGAGCAAAAAGTACAAGAAATCCAAGATTTAACCGAAAGGTTATCCTCGGTAAAAAATCTTTATTTGACCGATATTGCCGGTCTCGATGCAGTTCAAACGACTGCATTGCGCAGGGCATGTTTTAAGGCAAACATCAAATTGTCTGTTGTCAAGAATACCTTGTTGGCGAAAGCCATGGAGGCCTCTGACAAAGATTTTGGGAACTTAAAAGAAGTATTGAAAGGCAATACCTCTTTGATGTTTTCAGAGGTGGGTAATACCCCAGCCAAGTTGATCAAAACTTTCCGTAAAAAATCCGAAAAACCTGTATTGAAAGGGGCCTATATCGAAGAGGCCATTTACATAGGCGATGACCAAATTGACGTATTGGAATCCATTAAGTCAAAAGAGGAGTTGATTGGAGATGTGATTACATTACTTCAATCTCCCGCCAAAAATGTTATTTCAGCACTTCAATCGGGTGGATCCAATATTTCAGGAATCTTAAAAACATTGTCTGAGCGGTAATCGTTCAAATGAATAGACATTCAAAAATTACAATTATTTAAAACAAGAAAATTCAAATAGAAAAATGGCAGATTTAAAAGAATTCGCAGAACAACTGGTTAATTTGACGGTAAAAGAAGTCAACGAATTGGCCGATATTTTAAAAGATGAGTATGGGATCGAGCCTGCTGCTGCAGCTGTAGCTGTTGCCGGTGGTGCCGCTGCTGGTGGAGGAGAAGCCGCTGCAGAGGAAAAATCAGAATTCGATGTAGTACTAACTGCTGCTGGTGGATCAAAACTTGCAGTTGTTAAATTGGTAAAAGAATTGACCGGTCTTGGTTTGAAAGAAGCCAAAGAATTGGTTGATAATGTGCCAAGCAACATTAAGGAAGCAGTTTCTAAAGACGAAGCTGAAGGACTTAAAAAGTCGCTTGAAGAAGCAGGAGCTGAGGTCGAACTGAAATAGTTCTCATCTCACAACAAACAAGGTTTAGGCTTTTGGACCACCTCCATAGGCCTAAACCATTTTGTGTTTCATAACGCCCCTGGGGTTTTAAACCCAATTGTTGGATACTAATAAATAAAAGTAGATGCCGAATACACAATCCACTCGAGTCAATTTTGCTGCCGCAAAAGACTCACCCAATTACCCTGATTTCCTTGATATTCAAATCAAATCTTTCCAAGATTTTTTCCAATTGGAAACCAAATCTGACGAAAGGATCGAAGAAGGTCTTTTCAACACTTTCAAAGAAAATTTTCCGATCACGGATACTCGAAATCAGTTTGTACTAGAATTTATTGACTATTTCGTCGATCCACCTCGTTACTCCATTCAAGAATGTATCGAAAGAGGCTTGACTTATTCTGTTCCACTCAAAGCAAGACTAAAACTTTTTTGTACCGATCCGGAACACGAAGACTTCGAAACCATAGTCCAAGATGTGTTTTTGGGTACTATACCCTATATGACCCCCAGTGGAACATTTGTAATCAATGGAGCAGAACGTATTGTAGTGTCCCAATTGCACCGTTCTCCCGGTGTCTTTTTTGGTCAGTCTTTCCATGCCAACGGAACCAAACTCTACTCGGCAAGAGTCATTCCCTTTAAAGGTTCATGGATTGAATTTGCTACTGACATTAACAGTGTTATGTATGCCTACATCGACAGAAAGAAAAAATTACCCGTAACCACACTTTTTAGAGCCATTGGTTACGAAAGTGATAAAGATATTTTAGAAATTTTCGATTTGGCAGAAGAGGTCAAAGTCTCCAAAACCGGATTGAAGAAAGTTCTTGACCGCAAACTCGCCGCACGTGTTTTGAAAACCTGGCATGAGGATTTTGTGGATGAGGATACAGGTGAAGTGATTTCCATCGAACGCAACGAAATCATCATCGATCGTGATACCCTCTTAGAAAAAGAGCACATCGAAATGATCCTTGAAGCAGATGTAAAAACCATACTCTTGCACAAGGAGGATGCTCACATGGCCGATTATGCCATCATTCACAACACACTACAAAAAGATCCTACCAACTCTGAAAAAGAGGCCGTAGAGCACATCTATCGTCAGTTGAGGAATGCTGAGCCACCCGATGAGGATACCGCTCGTGGTATCATCGATAAGCTGTTCTTCTCTGACCAGC
>JAAZUX010000127.1 GCA_018623955.1 Flavobacteriaceae bacterium
GCTCCATTATTGAAGGAATACAATCTTTGGAAGAATTATCTGACAATTTACTGGAGTTCATCATCGAAGTGGCCAGCGGAAAAAATATTACCAAAGCATCCCAAAACAGACAATTTGACTTCCTGCCATGGAAGCGAGATATTTCTCTTTAAATTTAAAAACACCTGGGTTTGAATAATCAAAAAACTTGACTATTTTTAAACACGAAAATTTAAAAGATGAACAAAAAACAATTCAAATCACGTAGAAACTTCATCAAAAAAACAGGAATGATCGGAACAGGTGTCTTCATTGTTCCTCGTCACGTTTTGGGTGGACAAGGCTACACTGCTCCCAGTGACCAATTGGGATTGGCCGCCATTGGATCTGGTGGAAAAGGAACTACCGACATTAGCAATGCCTATCAAAACGGAAAAAACAGAGTCGTTGCACTTTGTGATGTTGATCCCGCAAGAGCCAAAAGCGCTTACACCACACATGCCAATGTCAATAAATATGTGGATTACAGGGAAATGCTCGACAAAGAAAAGGATATTGATGCACTCACCATCTCTACCCCCGATCACAATCATGCCAAAATTGCCTATGATTGTATGAACAGAGGCATTCACGTTTATGTCCAAAAACCCCTAACCCATACCATTGCTGAGGCAAGACTTCTGGCACAAACCGCTGAAAAAAATAATATTGTTACTCAAATGGGTAACCAAGGAGGATCCAGTATTGGAGTTCCCAAAATTCAAGAGTGGATTGACCAAAACAAAATTGGAAAAGTACACACCATATACGCTTGGACCAACCGCCCGGTTTGGCCTCAAGGAGTGAATCATCCCAGTGCCAATATCGCCAAAAAACCCGATTCATTGAACTGGGATTTATGGTTGGGAACTGCCCAATCTAAACCTTATTCTCCGGGATTACACCCCTTCGATTGGAGAGGTTTTTGGGAATACGGAACCGGTGCACTCGGTGATATTGGATGCCATACCCTCGATGCACCCTACAAAACACTACAGTTGGGCTATCCCAGCAGTGTAGAATGTACTGCAACCAACGTATTCAAAAAAATGTGGACTCCGGAGTACACCCCGGAGGGATGTCCCATTTCATCTATGGTAACCCTGGAATACAAAAATTCTCCGCACAACAAAGATGGAATCAAACTCATCTGGATGGACGGAGGACTTACCCCCACCATTCCCGAAGAAATTGAAGATGAATTCATCATGAATTACGATATGGGGAACTCTAGTGGAATCATGATGTTAGGCGCTAAAGGGGTGATTACTGCTGAAATATATGCCAATAATCCCACCTTATACGTCAAAGGAGAAGATCCGGTTGTATTCGATACCAGCAAACAACCCAATGTCAACGATGTTCACGCTGCCGCGTGGACCGAAGCCTGTAAAGCCGGGTTCAACAGTGTCGAACACAAAAATTTGACTTCCTCATTTGATTATTCCGGACCCTTTACCGAAACCGTAATCATGGGGAACCTTGCCCTTCGAAGCAGAGACCTAAGAGAGGTCGTTGCAACTCGAAAAAATGGCAGGAAGATCATGAAATACTACGGTAGAAAAAAGCTACTTTGGGATGGGGAAAACATGAAAATCAAAAACCTGGACGAAGCCAATGCCTTTGTTAGCAAAGAATACCGCCAAGGTTGGGATCTTCCCATTTAATAGCTTTTAACAACCCATACTATAATCAACACAGGAATAGCAAAGTGTTATTCCTGTGTTATTATTTTTATAAAATGAATCAGTCCAATCAATTCATTCAAGTTAAAAACCATATTGAATCCTTTGGTTACCATATTGTCGATTTCGATTTTGAACGCCCTTGGGGAGGCTTCTTGGTGATCGATGAAACCCAGGCGCAAAAATTTGCAAACCAATTTTTTGAAGGCATCGCCATTGACAGTCTTAAAATTGGAGGGAAACTCAGTCCCAAAATCCTTATCGTCAATCCCAAAGCAAGACTCTCATGGCAATATCACCACCGAAGAGCCGAAATTTGGCGGGTCTATCAAGGATCAGTTGGCATAATCCGATCCAATGATGACGATCAAAAGTCCTTAATCACACTAAACGAAGGAGACCAAGTAAGGCTTAAACAAGGCGAACGCCACCGACTTATTGGCCTTGACCAACAAGCCTTGGTTGCTGAAATATGGCAACATACCGATCCTAACAACCCCTCCAATGAAGAAGATATCGTAAGACTTCAAGACGACTTTGGTCGTTAAAACCAGTTGTTCGTAAACAAATTGCTGGCAGTAAATCTTAACGTTGACTCTCTTTTTAACTTTAGTCAACACCACTTGTTTTGGTTAGCGTAAAAAATAAAAAGATGAAAATCGATATCGATGATTGCAAGATTTAGCTCGTCAATAACGCCAACATTCAAAAAAAAATTGAGTATCTTATACGGGAAGAATTCAACAGTTATTGCAAAAAGAAAAAAATAACCTAAACAGATTCTGACCAGATGGAAGACGTTTACAAAGAAGTTTTGGATAACTCAATGCAAACACTCTTCCATGATTTAAATGACTGGTAAATAAATTTACGATGATAAAAATAACTCCAAAAGCAGTACTGCTATTGCTTACAACATTTCCGTTATGGATTAATGCACAAGATCAAGCTTTTTTTGTAGCCCCTGAGGGACAATCTATAGTCAGCGCAGACCTTCACATCCACACCACCTTTTCCGATGGATCCGTTTGGCCCAACATCAGAGTAGAAGAGGCACTAAAAGAAGGGCTGGATTTGATCTCTATTACAGATCATCTGGAATATCAACCCCACCGTAAAGACCTCCCCAATCCCGATAGAAATCGATCCTATAGTATTGCCGAGGGAGCTGCCAGTAAATCAAAACTTACGGTGATCAGAGGTGCCGAAATTACCCGCTCCATGCCTCCCGGGCATATCAATGCAGTATTCATTCAAGATGCCAACAAACTTTTATTCCCGGATGACCCCACTGCGGGTATCAAAGAGGCCAATCGTCAAAAAGGTTTTGTTTTTTGGAATCATCCCAATTGGGAAGCACATCGTAAAGATGGAATTGCCAAGTTGGATCCGATGCACGTCGAGCTCATTGAAAGAAAACTCCTTCACGGGATCGAAGTGGTCAACTTCACCACCTTTTCCGAGGAGGCCATTGAGATCGCATTAGAAAACAACCTCACCATGGTAGGAACTTCAGATGTTCACAAACTGACTGCTTGGGATTTTGACATCCCAAAGGGAGGTCACAGACCCATGACATTTGTTTTGTGTAAAAACAACAGTGCCGAAGAAGTAAAAAAAGCCCTCTTTGAAGGCAAAACAATGGTTTGGTTTAAAGAACTGATGATTGGAAAGGAAGAACATCTTCTTGAGGTTGTTAAGGCCAATCTCAGTGCCTCAAACCCAACCTATAAAGACGATGAATTGATCGCAAAAGTCCTTCTGAAAAATCACTCGGCCAATACACTGCACCTAAAATATACCGGACCCTTTACTTTTCATCAAGACGGTACCATTTTCAAAATTGAGCCCTACAGTGAAAAAAGCATAGACATCAAAACATTGGAAATAAAAACATCCCTCCAACTTCCATTCGAATTGCTCAATGGTATTATTGGCCAAAAAAAATACCTCAACTTCACCATTAAAACACAATAATCTTTTTGGAAACTTTTCTTAAACTATTAATCCTTCTTATCCTCTGTTTTGGCTCAAATAATAATGCAAAGTTATTCGCCCAATCAGTGATCTACAGGACCCAACTCCCCAAACAAATTGAGGAAACTTCAGGTTTAGAGTTTTTTAAAGGCGGTTTCCTCACCCACAATGATTCAGGCGGAAAGCCCACTCTATATGAGTTCAATGAAACCGGAAATATATTAGAGGGATACAATATTGAGGGAGTTGAAAATAATGACTGGGAAGACATTGCACAGGATGAAAATTACCTCTATATCTCTGACAGTGGAAATAACAAGGGAAAAAGACAGGACCTCAATATACTGATCGTTGACCCTAAAAGTGATTTTAAAAAAGTTGGAACAATAGCATTCAAC
>JAAZUX010000006.1 GCA_018623955.1 Flavobacteriaceae bacterium
AAATCAGATAGAACATTAGGCATGAGGACTTATAAGCCAAATGATATTATTTATTCTACATCATAGTCAGATCACCCCTAAGTTTGCTCAGGCACTTTCAATCCTCTAAGGTGGCCAATGGAAAGGATAAAGCGAAAACAAATCAAAAAGCATAGGATATATAGAATGACCTCTACAGATAATTATTATGAAAACCCATCATGGGCATTTAACACGGCAAAGACCAATACCCACCGACATGATTAAACTCTCATTACCATCAACTTACATAATTTTAAACAGATGAAAGAAGGAAGTAAATCGTTTTTAGCGCTTGTCTGCTTTGTTGCATCTCTTGGTGGAGTGCTTTTTGGATTCGACACAGCAGTAATTTCAGGAACGTTTAGTTTTGTTGAACAATATTTTTCTCTTGATGAAATTGAAGTTGGCTGGTTTGCAAGTTCAGCACTGGTAGGCGCCATTATTGGTGCTTTTGTTGCGGGGGCTTTAAGTGATCAATATGGGCGCAAACCCATACTGTTGATGGCTGCATTGCTATTCTTTATCTCTGCATTAGGCTCAACACTTCCGCCGTCATTTATGTTTCTGATCTGTGCCAGGTTAGTTGGTGGTCTTGGCGTTGGAATGGCATCTGTTTTGGCTCCCTTGTATATTTCTGAATTTTCGCCTCCCAACATTAGGGGGCGATTAGTCGCACTGTATCAACTTTCCATAGTTATCGGTATTTTGTTGGCCTACTTTTCCAACTGGATATTACTTGGATTTTCTCAGGAAAACCTGTCCGCTTTCGGTGGTTCAGGATTAATGCACAAAATAATGGTATCAGAAGTATGGCGGGCAATGTTCGGTTCCGAAATGATTCCTTCGGGGTTGTTTATTCTTCTTTTATTTTTAATTCCCGAAAGTCCCCGCTGGTTGATTAAAAACAATCAATCTGAGAGAGGATTCAACATTCTGGTTCGTATTAGTGGTGCCCTTGTTGCAAAAGCAGAATTGACAGAAATTGAGAAAACGGTTAATCATCTCAAAGGAAAAATAAGCGAGCTTTTAAAGCCGGGGTTGAGACTGGCACTGATTGGTGGTGTTGGTTTGTCGGTGTTTGGACAATTTACAGGGGTTAACATTATCGTCTATTACGGCCCTTCGATACTGGAAAACGCAGGGTTTAAACTCGAAGGAGCACTCCAGTTTCAGGTGGCCATCGGAATAATCAACCTCATTTTCACAATTATTGCGCTTTGGAAAATTGATAGCTGGGGAAGACGTCCTCTACTGATCTGGGGTATGACTGCCGTATTTATTTCCTTGATGGTTATTTCTTTTCAATTTACATTGGGTACCGCTTCCGGGATCTGGATTGTAATTATGATGTGTATTTACATGGCAGCTCTTGCCTTTTCAATTAACGCAGTAATATGGGTGTTGACCGGTGAAATTTTCCCCAACAGCATACGTGGAAGGGCAATGTCAATAGCAACCTTTGCCAACTGGAGTATTAATTTCATCACAGCTTTTATTTTTCCATGGTATGTTGCTAAAATAGGTATGGGAGCCGGGTTTTTCACTTTTGCCGGAATGTGTTTTATCGCAACAATTTTCTTTTATAAATATGTTCCGGAAACAAAAGGAAAGAGTCTGGAAGAAATTGAAAATCATTGGAGTAGTGCTGACGCAAAAAGAGATATGCGGTGAAGAAATTGCCGTATTCCTTTAAGTAAAATCTTACTAGCTCCGGCATCTAAGCTTCATTGCCATAAAATTAAATGCAAACATGTCCTTCACTGAGGTGAGGGGTTTTTTCTTTTACTTACGTAAAACTCAACTTAGGTTTTTTAATGCATAAAAAATTATCCCTTGAAGGAGTTTATTGATAATTTCGCACAATGAAAAATTTCTTAAAAACATTTGGAGTAATACTGATAATTTTGGGAACCTACCTCTTTGTAATGAATGTGATAAATAAAGGAGGTTATCAAATTTTGATTGGTGCAGCTACGGGGGCAATCGGATATATATTTTTTAAAAGTTCTAAAAACTTTAAATAAAAAAACCTTTCCCAGGGGTCGAAGCTAGGTTGTCGTTTTGTTGAACAGATTTTTCTCTTGATGAGATTGAAGTTGGCTGGTTTGACAGTAAACCGCCTGTCAAATAGAGAAATTGTACTGCATCTTTGAATAATCATAAGAGCAGTTGTAATAATAAAACAGTTATACTTCCATAGAGCACCTTTTTTTCTTGTGCTTAACCTAAAAATCTCCTTTTAAACATCTTGTAAAAAACGGAAAATCATCAGTTACTACATAATAATATATCCCTTTTGGAAACTCAGGAGTGACTCCAAACCTTCCATTACATTGGTCCAAATCTCCAAGTCCTTCAACATACTCATAATCTTGGGTGAATGCTCCCATTGGTATTTCTGTATTGGGATTTGTACTCCCCCCAGGACCTCCGGTCAATTTGGTTAAAACCATTGGTCGGTTTGAATCAGGTTCAGTCTTTAATCTGAAGCGGGGTTGCATGGGTTCAATTGCGCGATTGGAATCATTTGGGTTTGTATAAGCATACCTTGCATAAACAGGAAAACCATCCGATGCCCACCCTACAAGTATCATTCCCCGATCATCTCCCAAAAATTCCATAAGTAATTCCGGCATTCCATGGTAATGGTATTCCCCTGTAGGCTGAACATGTGCATGATTCATGTCATCTCCAAAATCAAAAGTGTCGTGACCTAAGGCTTCAATATTCCAATTGCCCTGACCACGTGCTAAACTACATTCACCTGAGTCATTGCACCTACCTGCTGTAGCAGGATCAAATTTCACGCTATTTAACGCATAAGCAATCGCTAAAGCGGGACCGACCACTTCTAATCCACTCTCAGTTATTATGGTTGGGCAAAGTGTGAATCTTTTATTTACATTTTGCTCTCCTATGGCATTAGGATTGTCAGGATTTGGAAACGTCCCTACCTCATGATTTGGAACTCCATTCCCGATTAAAATTCTGTCAGACTCGTCAGATGACCATGAATATTTACTGTAATCGTTAACGGATTCATCATCATTGTAAATCTCTTCATTAATATCAACCAGTACTTCAGCAGTTGAATAATCTCCCGAACAATCGATATTGTTTTGTTCTTGAGAACTTTCGTTCTTACTGCATGAATACGAAATAAGCAGAAGTATTATAATTGTTTTTTTCATATATAAATATATTAAACAACTTGAGTCAAATTACAATTCTTTTTAAAAATTAATTGCACATTGCCAATAGGGTGTTTTTCTATAAGATCCACTGTAATGTTTAAACTCTGTTTTTGATGTTTGTTGCTTACTTTTTATATTAGATGAATCAAGAATAAATGATGGCTAAAGGTGCCCTAAGGTTTTTCGGTTCATTCATCCGGTCCGGTTCTTTGGAAAGCATGTTAATTTCAAATATCACAGATAAAATCGTTATAAAATTCCCACTAAAAACCAATGGAGTGAATACAGCGAAAATACCGTTAGGATTCATTGAAAGCCAATAGCGAATTAAACACTGCTGGTGCAATAAAAGTTTCTTTTAATTTGAACTAAATATAGCGTATTATGAGCAATTTTAAAATAACAAGGCTCTTGCTGTTTGTAATGATTCTCAACTTGCAAGCATGTACTGAGAATGAAAAAAAACCATTATCGGGAACGGTTTGGAAACAACAATTAGAAACCCAGCTCCCATTGTTGGGACACCGCAACTGGATATTGATTGTAGACAAGGCTTTCCCTTTACAAACAACAGAAGGAGTCAGTATGGTATATGCAGAGGAAGAACTGTTGGATGTTTTGGAATATACACTCGGTCGTATTAAAGAAAATAACCACATCAGACCGGTTATCTATACAGACAAAGAGTTGGACTTTATCAATCAGGAACTTGTGCCTGAAATTGAGGATTATAAGTCTTCATTGAATGAGGTTATCGGTCAATCGAATGTGCAGGTTTTGTTACACGACTCAGTTTTTGTAAAAATTGACCAGGCATCAAAACTTTTCAAGACCCTTGTGATCAAAACCAATCAGGTCATTCCATATTCATCCGTATTTATAGAATTGGATTGCGATTACTGGTCGGCAGAAAAAGAAACACAATTGCGAAAGTTAATGCAAACCCCATAGATGAAAAATAAACTCAGAGTTCGATGACAGAAAATATTGTTGCTTTATTGTTTTTTATTGCTTTGGTTGCCCTTATTGTTGTGTTTTATTTGAAAAACAAAAAAGAGGGAAAAGATGATTATTCGGGAATGAATGATGGTTCAGGAAATATATCATAAACTAGAGTTTTTCTTCCTCTTCAAGAATCAACAAAGTTTATCACTGTGAAATTAAGCTTACCAGATCCGTAGGCCATTTAATTAATTTTTGTAAACCTTGACTATTGAGTTGGATACTATGGCAAACAAAATAATCAATAGGCCGATATAAAAACCTGAACTCATCAATTCACTTTCTCCAAAAATCAACAATGCCAGTAGGATCCCATAAATAGGTTCCATATTGATGATCAGCATGATTGTAAATGGATTCAACTGTTTCATCACTTCGATAGAAAAAGTAATTGCATATGCAGTACACACTGTTCCCAGAAGCATTAAAAATAAAAAATCTGAAGTGGTGATGGTAAAAAAAGAAACATCAAAGCCTCCTCCAAACAATAGAAATAAAGAAATAAAACCCACGCCCGTAATCATTTCGCCCAGCGTAATGATCACCGAAGAATTTTCTTTGATCAGAAGGCCATTGATTAGAGTAAAAAAAACACCCAAAACCGTGGCGATTAAAGCAACCAACATTCCCAACCAATCATCGGGTGAGGTTTTAAAAATAACAAACATCCCGATCATGGTGATGCCTCCAAATAAAACCTCATAGAATAAAATTTTTCGCTTGTAAAAAACAGGCTCCAATATTGCTGTCATCAATGCACCAGAAGAAAGCATCGCCAATGTTGGCGACACACCAACCATTTTTATGGCATAAAAAAATGACACCCAATGAGCAGCAATTAAAAACCCTGCTGCAACCAACTTGTAGAGGAGGTTATAACTGAACTCAAATTTTTTCTTGTTAAAGAAAAATATAAAAAGTGTCAAAAAAACAGAAGCAATCAACATGCGATACCATACCAAAGCAATCGCCTCTTTCTCAATCAAAACTCCCAGAATGGAAGTAAAGCCAAAAATAAAAACGATCAAATGGAAATGTAGAATACTCTTGGCCCTGTTGTTTAGCATTTTTTTGAAATAGACTGCAAATATGACAAAAACCATTAAATCTATTTCAATTAATACAATGACTATTATTTCATATTAACTATATTTATAAAAAACCATAAATAAATCATTATGAATGAACTAGACATTTTAAATCACTATCAACTGGCTTTTGTAGCCAATGCAGCTTATATGCTCTCATTTACCGGATTGATTTTTATCACCTTCAGACTCGTCCGTTTCCAAAGGGAACAAAACTCAAATGTTTTAGGGAAAATCTTGGTTTCCGTTTTTGGACTGTGTACTGTTTTTTATGGGTTTAACGTTTTTTCATATTTAAGAAACGCCCAACTTGCACAATCCTATCGCTTATCCGAATTAAAAGAAAGTGGTGTTGAATTGTCCACGGTAACCAATAGCTTTATTGAATTTGCTGGACATTCGGTTTCGGATGGATGGCCTCCTTCATTTGCGCCTGAACCGGCTGCGAATATTTTTTTAATCACATTCGCGCTGATGATCATTGCAGGAACTTGGTTAAACCTTTCAAAGAAATAAAAAAGTCTGTGATTTAACCTCTGATCACCTCAAATTCACCAATTCCAAATCTTGGGTGGTATTCACACAGGAAGCCTTTTATTTAAGATCCCTGGAAGATTTTAAACATTGTTGAAGTTTGATTATGTTTGAATATATAAAGTTTTAAAGCTTTAGCCCCTTATGCGCTATCTGTTTATATTCTCGGCTTTCGTACTCTTCACCCAATGTGGTCCATCTCCCCAAAACGGCTATGACCAGAGTTCGTTTGAAAAATGGGAACACTACCTCGGTGATCCCGGCAGGAGTCATTACAGTACACTTTCTGAGTTTGACTCCACAAACGTTAAGTCCCTAAAAATTGCTTGGGAATACGAGAGTAGGGATTTTGGACAAATGCAGATGAATCCAATAGTGATCGACACCTTGCTCTATGGGGTTAGTGCCGCACTCAGAGCATTTGCATTGGATGCACGAACGGGAGAAGAAGTTTGGGTTTTCGGAGATTCACTAAAAACTTGGCATTCCACAAGCAGAGGGGTTTCCTACTGGGAATCGGGGGAGGACAAACGGATTTTTTACACCATCGGTTCTGATCTATGGGCTCTGAATGCCGTGACAGGTAAACCGGTACTCTCCTTTGGCACAAAAGGAAAAATAGATTTGCGAAGCGGTCTTCCCGCCACATCAAAGGAAAAGTTTGTCATCTCAAGTACTCCGGGAACCATTTTCAGGAATTTAATAATCATGCCACTAAGGCTTTCGGAAGGAGCAGGTGCTGCACCGGGAGATTTAATGGCATTTGATGTAAAAACCGGGAAATTGGTGTGGTCTTTTCACACCATCCCCCATCGGGGAGAGTCTGGAGACCATACTTGGGGAAATCCCGATATTTCAAAGAGTAATGTAGTAGGAGCCGCCAACAATTGGGCTGGAATGTCATTGGATGTAGATCGCCAAATTCTTTACGTACCCACCGGATCAGCAGCACCGGACTTTTATGGTGCCATGAGACCCGGTAAGAATCTCTTTTCAAATTGTCTTTTGGCCCTCAATGCCAACACCGGTAAATTGATATGGCACTATCAGTTTACGCATCACGACTTGTGGGATCGCGACCCTCCTGCTCCACCCAATTTATTAACGGTCAATCATGGAGCTAAGTCCATCCCTGCTGTAGCTCAGGTAACCAAGCAAGGCTTTGTTTTCCTCTTTGATCGGGTAACAGGTGAACCGCTGTTCGATATTGAAGAAGTCCCTGTTCCAAAATCTGGCTTACCCGGGGAACAAACATGGCCCACCCAACCCATTCCTGTAATGCCGGCTCCCTTTGCACGACAATCCAATGATTTAACAACAGCCGACATCAGTCCCTACGCTCCAAACCGTGACAGTTTGCTCACTCTTTTTGAACAAGCCGACAAAAGGCGCTATGCACCACCATCCTTAAAACCCGTTCTTCTTTTACCCGGTTACGATGGAGCTGCTGAATGGGGCGGTGCCGGAGCCGATCCGGATCAGGGTATTCTGTATATCAATTCCAATGAAATGGCATGGTTTCTTCAAATGAAAGCCAATGATGAGTCGAAGCCCAAAATTTCCCATGGTGAGCAAATTTATCGGCAAAATTGTGCCAGCTGTCATAAGGACAATCGGGCTGGAATCCCCGCCAGCGGATACCCAAGTCTTCTCAAGCTAGGCCTTCGTTTGTCCAAAAAACAGATTCAAGAAATCATTACCCTTGGTAAAGGGATGATGCCCGGTTTTCCTCAATTAACTCCCAAAGATCAAGAAATGCTCATACAGTTTTTGACCCATAAGACGGCTAAAAATAATACGCAGGAAATACAAGACAAGACCAAGGAAACACAACTCCCCTTTCAACATACCGGCTACAATAAATTTCTCGATAAAAATGGTCTTCCGGCTATTGCTCCACCCTGGGGAACACTGCAGGCTTTAGATTTAAATACCGGAGAATACCTCTGGAAAGTACCCCTTGGCGAAACAGATTCCTTGCGAAATCTCGGTTATCCTACAACCGGAACCGAAAACTACGGAGGGCCAGTTGTTACCAAAAATGGACTCCTGTTTATTGCTGCTACCAAGGATGGTTATATCAGGGCATTTGACAAGAAAACCGGAAGCCTACTTTGGGAATTTAAATTACCCGCTCCCGCCTTTGCAACCCCTGCAATCTATGTTGTTGAAGGCAAACAGTATTTGACAATTGCCTGTGGTGGCGAAAAACTGGGAACTAAAAAGGGAAATAAAATAATTGCCTTTGCCTTGGAACAAGATGTCAATGAAAATTAAAGTCATTGATGTGGCTTGTTTTGAAATTTAGATCGCATTCAACTGCCAGCAACCTTAAAGAATAGGAGCAGCGTGATAAAGTGTTTTTGTATATTGCTTTAAATCTTAACCTATTGAAAATGAAACCAAATATTCTTTTTTTATCGCTATTCATTTGTACCGGTCTTGTTTTTGGTCAGTTCGAAAATATAACCGCCTTCCAACAGAAGCTCATCAAAAATGAAATTACCGGAAGCAATGTCGCTATGGTTTATCAGGGGGGTGAAGTGGTGTATCACCATATTGAAAACAGCATGCACAAACATGGAAAATACATCAATAACAATTCAATATTTCCCATTTGGTGGATGTCAAAACCCGTTACCATTGTGGCCATGATGACACTAAAATAGAAAGGAATGATCCGTTTTGATGATAAGGTCTATAAGTACATTCCGGAGTTTAAAAACCTTAAATGCAAAGATAATAATGGAGACACCTATAAATGTAAAAGTGACTTAACTGTTTTCCATTTACTGACCCACAGGTCTGGTTATCGCTACTATGGCAATCCTCACTTTTTTACCAGTACCATAAAATATGATAACCTTAAAGACCTTGCTGCCGATGTGGCCAAGCATCCGGTGGAGTTTGAACCCGGGAGCAAATACTTGTATGGACTCAACATGGCCCTACTGGGTAGAATTGTTGAAGTGATAACGCAAAAAACTTTCTATGAATACTTAAAGGAGGAAATCTTTCATCCACTGGAGATGAACGATACAAAGTTTTATCTCACAAAAAGTGATCGGGATCGTTTTCAACCACTCTTCATCAATGATGGGGCAATCAAGGGTTATACCAATGACCTGGATGAGTTAAGCTATGATGCCAAAAACAAAGCTTATTTAGGGGGAGAAGGTCTGACCTCAACGATGAGCGACTATGCAAATTTTTGTGCCATGTTGCTCAATGGAGGTTCATGGAATGGTAAAAAAATCATCTCAGAAAAAAGCATTGATGAAATGACTCAGTCTTATACCGACAAACCTGACGACCCGTTTGATTATGGTTATTCATTGTTTATTCTTGACGATCCGGCCTCAGATGGCACCAACAGTTCAAAAGGGATATACGGTTGGTCGGGCTATCACAATACACATTTCTGGATAGACAGAGAAAAAAACCTATTTGGATTATTTATGACACGAGCGAGAGATTATTCATCTAAAATTCAAAAGGAGTTTAGAAGAGCCGTTTATACCTCAGATATTAAATAAAAACTAACTTTAGGTCAATAAAAGCCTACAAATAAATTTAGAAGAGTGATTAAATTGTATCGTTTATGAAATTAAGTCTGTGGATATTGATTTTGACCTTTTTTCTTCCCCTATGGAGTCCTCCAAAATCAACTTATTCAATCTCCGGAACCCACTATTCCGACAACAAGCCCGTTTTAATTGAATTTGAAAAGGGGAAAATCTCAAAAATAACACCCGTCAAAAAAGCAGGAGGTGTGCCAAAATTATTTGTTGCACCGGGACTGATTGATATACAAATCAACGGATTTGTCGGTGTTGATTTTTCAGGGCCTAATCTCACGGTGGAAGATGTAAGAAAGGTGACTAAAGCCTTGTGGAAAGAAGGGGTTACCTCCTATTTCCCAACAGTGATCACACAAGATATATCGATCATAAAAAAAAACCTTGCCATACTAGCAAAAGCAAAGGATGATCCTGAGATTGGTATGTCGATTCCGGGGTTTCATTTGGAAGGGCCATACATTTCTCCAATAAAAGGTTTTAGAGGGGCCCATTTGGAAAAATACATCAAAAAACCCAACTGGAAAGAGTTTTTAGAACTTCAAAAAGCAGCAAATAATCACATCAAATTAATCACCCTGGCTCCAGAATTGGAAGGGGCTATTCCCTTTATTGAAAATTGTGTCAAAAGCGGCTTAGTCGTCTCCCTAGGACACCACAATGGATCTGTAACTGACATCCAAAATGCAGTAAAGGCAGGCGCACGAATGGCCACACATTTGGGAAATGGCTGTGCCAATCAGATCAACCGTCACCACAATCCTCTGTGGCCTCAATTGTCTGAAGATCTCATTAAAATCAGCATCATCGCAGATGGGTATCACCTTACAAAAGAGGAAGTCAGGAGCTTCTTTAAGGTCAAAGGGACTCACAACACCATCTTGGTATCTGATGCATTGGATTTGGCAGGTTTGCCCCCGGGCGAATACACCCGTGGGGAACGAAAACTACTCCTGACCCCTGAAGTCGTAAAATTCCCGGGGGAAAATGTTTTGGCCGGTGCAGCCTCACCCATCAGTAAATGCCTGGAGGTTATGATGAATTACACCCAATGTAGCATAGCAGAAGCCATCACAATGGCCTGCTCGAATCCGGCAGAAATGTTTTCTCTAAATCACCTAGGCGCAATAACGCCTGGCAAAAGGGCCGACCTGATTCTTTTTAGTAGAATGGGAAATAAAATCGAAATCCAAAAAACTTTGGTCAATGGTAAACAAGTTTATTCAAAAGAGGAATAAACCTGTGTCAATGGTTATTGAATTTTATTGAAGAATCTGTTTGTGTTTTAATAAATCAAGCTTTAATTGCTCATAGGGAATATGTTGCAGATCCCAGTCATTGTCAATGGCCATAGCTGCTGCAATTGCTGCCGACTGACCCAAAACCATAAATACCGGCTCCATCCGGATCGATCCAAAAGCAATATGAGATGCCGAGAGACAAATTGGAACAAGAAGGTTTCTGGCCTCTGACCTCTTGGGTACAATACTTCGGTAACTGATGGGGAAAGGATCCGCCACATGAGCCTCTACATTACCCTCATTTTTAACATACCCGTTGACATCAACATAACGCTGAACGTGATGCGAATCCATTCCATATGCTGCCATACCAATAGCATCTTCGGCCAGCTCTAATTTTTCACAGTTCCTTTGGGTCATCACATAATCGCTGATCATTCGCCTGGCCTCTCGAATATACAACTGAGAAGGCCAGCCATCTTCACGCTCATACTCATCTTTGCAAGTTCCCCATTGAGAGACAATTGCTCTCACTTGGGCAGGAATACGAGGATGATAGGCCAAAGTCCACATCAAACCCTGTTGAAACTTTTGGTGACGCTCAGCTATCTTTTCCCGTTCCTCATACGAAGCTTCCGGATACAAATAATTCTGCCCGATAAAGTCTGTAGAAAAACCTTTTTGGTTGTTCGTATCAGTTTTACGGTTGGGCATTTTTGAATTGATCCATGGAACTAAAGGATCCCCGTAACTGTACATTTTTTCAAGGGGCCCTATAGCCGCTTCATAGTTTCTAAAAAGCAATTCATACTCGATTTCTTGATATCCGGATGGCTTGCTGAAAGGAATCCTGTTATAGGGGTGATTGGTCAAAGTCATGCGATAGCAATAGGCTTGTATTCTGTGATCTGCCGCACCTTCAACTCCGGGTTTTCCGGGATTGATAAAAGGCAGTAAGCCACTTTTTGGATCGCCTTTTTTGATGTAGGGATCAACTCCCTCAATGAAATTATGATGCGCAGCATTCATGGAAATTGTTTTTTTAAGGGCCAGACTCACATTATTTGCCTGCACCCCATTTAATGACTCTCCATATTGTGAGTTGGACTCGCGACCCACGGTATAACTGACTCCGGCCGTAGCCATTAAATCCCCTTCATAGGTGGCATCAATGAATATTTTACTTTGATATATTTGACCGCTTTCCATTTGAATGGATGATATCTTTCCCTCTGATTTTTTTACCCCTGATTTTCGATTTAA
>JAAZUX010000128.1 GCA_018623955.1 Flavobacteriaceae bacterium
AGATGCTTGTATCCGGCTCAAACACCACCTGGGTTCCCCTTCTCTTGGAACTGGATGTCACAGGATCTTCTTGGATGAGATTTCCATATTCAAAAACAGCGTTGGTTGTCTGATTCTCTCTAACAGACGCTACCCTGAACATGGAGGATAATGCATTGACAGCCTTGGTTCCAACGCCATTCAATCCCACAGACTTTTTAAAAGCTCTGGAATCGTATTTCCCTCCTGTATTCATTTTGGAAACCACATCCACGACTTTTCCCAAAGGAATTCCACGGCCATAGTCTCTTACACTGACGATGTTGTCTTTGATGGAAATTTCAATGGTTTTTCCGGCACCCATGACAAATTCATCAATACAATTGTCCAAAACCTCTTTTAAGAGAATATATATCCCATCGTCGGGAGAGGAACCATCACCCAGTTTACCAATATACATACCGGGGCGCATACGGATGTGCTCCTTCCAATCGAGTGAACGAATATTCTCTTCAGTATATTGGGTTGCTTTGGCCATAAAGTCAATGCTAAATTATAATTTGAAGCCCAATTTTTGAATGGATTACATCCAAAGAAATTAACAAATTACAATATGTTATTGTTGAGAAGTTTCAATATCCTCTAATGTTTATAAGGCTTTTGGATTAATTATCTTTGAATTCCTAATGATTAAAAATAGAACCCTAATACATGAATACATTTATAACACCCAATATCCAATCTGAAAGAATTAAAGGTGACTTCCTTCACATGGTTTTTTTCTGGCTAAAAAATCCTGATGATCAAAAGGATAGACAATCTTTCGAAAATGTACTTAAAGAGTTTATATCCAGTAACCCTCAGGTGGTCAGTTTTCATATCGGCCAACCTGCTGCAACGAACCGGCCTGTGGTGGATTTTTCCTACACTTACAGCTTGGTGATTAGCTTTCCCGATTTGAAAACCCACGATGCTTATCAAGCTGATCTCTCCCATGTATTGTTTATTGAAAAGGCACAACATCTGTGGAAAAAGGTGCAGATTTACGATTCTGTTTCAGAGTAATTCCCTGGACACAGAAGAAGGGAATCGAAATCCGGCTTTAGTTATCGCCTGATGTATAAGTTTCAAACATTAAAACGAAAGTGCATTACATCGCCGTCTTGAACGATATATTCCTTGCCCTCTACCCTCATTTTTCCGGCTTCCTTTACCTTCTGTTCACTGCCCAGGTGGTTGTAATCCTGATAGGAAATAACCTCGGCTCGAATGAACCCTTTTTCAAAATCGGTATGGATGACGCCCGCCGCCTGAGGAGCAGTGGCTCCTTTTTTAACGGTCCATGCCCTCACCTCTTTTTCACCGGCAGTAAAATAGGTCTGCAATGAGAGTAACTGATAGGCAGATCGGATCAGCTTGGCCGATCCGGGTTCGCTAAGTCCCATATCCTCCAAAAAAAGTTGTCTTTCCTCATAGGAGTCCAATTCATTGATGTCGGCTTCGATGCTGACCGCCAATATCAATACCTCAGCATTTTCTTGAACTACTGCTTCTTTGATCTGATTGACGAAATCGTTGCCGCCAACCGCAGCATCCTCACTGACATTACAAACATACATCACCGGCTTGTCGGTAATGAGTTGCAGTGTATTTACATAGTTGACCCGATCTTCGTCCGAAAAGGAAATCGATCTTACATTTTGTGCCGCCTCTAATGCTGCAATAATCTGATCCAATACCTCCAATTCCTTTTGAGCCTCTTTATTTCCGGTTTTGGCAGCTCTCAAGATTTTATCCCTCCTTTTTTCAGTACTTTCCAAATCTTTTAACTGGAGTTCTATATCTATCGTTTCTTTGTCTCTTAACGGATCTACAGACCCATCAACATGGACAATATTATCGTCCTCAAAACACCTCAAAACGTGGAGGATGGCGTCTGTTTCTCTGATGTTGCCCAAAAATTGATTGCCCAAACCTTCACCCTTGCTAGCCCCTTTGACCAATCCTGCAATATCGACAATTTCGACCGTAGCCGGGATCACTTTTTCAGGCTTGACCAAATCAGCCAAGGTGTCCAAACGCTTGTCCGGGACATTTACTACCCCTATGTTGGGTTCGATGGTACAAAAAGGAAAATTGGCACTTTGCGCTTTGGCATTGGAGCGACAATTAAACAAGGTGGATTTGCCCACATTGGGCAGGCCTACAATTCCGGCTTTCATAAAAATAAGGAATTAATTTTTGTGCATAAAGCGCTGTTTAGCCAACAACACCTCTTCAGTTTCTACATTGTCCTCGTCCGGTACGCAACAATCAACAGGACAAACAGCAGCACACTGCGGTTCATCGTGAAACCCTTTGCACTCAGTACATTTGTCAGGAACTATATAGTAGAATTCATCGGACACGGGAATCTGGACTTCCTCAGCATTAACCGCTGTGCCGTTGGGTAGAACTACATCCCCCTTCAAATCGGTTCCGTCCTCGTATCGCCAGTCATCAGCACCCTCATAAATCGCTGTATTGGGACATTCGGGTTCACAAGCACCACAATTGATACATTCGTCGGTAATGATGATGGCCATAATGAATATGTTTAATTAAATTTGAACACAAAAGTAAGACCTATTAATATTCTTTACAAATAAATGAGTGGACTGAAAGACAGAATTAAGGCGTTAGAAAAATTGGGATATTTTTTTAGCCGTATTTCTGAGCAGGATTCTCGTTATGACACTTTTTTCGAAGCGATTGACCGCGCCCAAATTCAAAATGGTTGGTTCCAAAAAAAAGCCTGTATTGAGGCCATTCAGTCCTGGGGTGCAGCCCTTCAGCCCGATAACATTACCCGATGGAAAAACAAATACCAGCTGAAGGAAAACAATTTTCCCAAAACCGTTGCCGTCATTATGGCAGGCAATATTCCTTTGGTAGGCTTACACGATCTTATCTCCATATGGATTTCGGGCAACAAGGCTTTGGTAAAATGCGCCACCAAAGACAGTATTTTGATTCCCTTTATTGTAGGTATTGACCCGCTTTTTCAATCCCTTACATCATTTACTGATGGAAAACTGGAAGGGTTTGATGCAGTAATCGCTACCGGCAGCAACAATGCTGCGCGCTATTTTGATTATTATTTTTCAAAATATCCGCACATCATCAGGAAAAACAAAAACGGCATTGCGGTTCTCGACGGCTCAGAGACCCAAGAGGATATGGAGAATCTGGGAAAAGATATGTTGCAATATTACGGATTGGGATGTCGAAACGTTTCCAAGCTATATTTATCCAAGGGTTTTGATCTGGATTTGGTTTTTGGAGGTTTATACCCTTATGCCCATGTGATTGAAATGAACAAATACGCCAATAATTATGACTACAACAAGGCGGTCTATCTAATGAGTGAATTTGAATTTGTGGAAAATGGTTTTTTTATGCTCAGAGAAGACCAAGCCATTTCCTCTCCTATCGCCACGGGTCACTATGAATTTTATGAAGCACTCAGTCCATTAAAAAGTCACTTGCTGGAACAGCAGGAAAACATACAGTGTATTGTCTCCAAGGCCGACATTGAGGGTGCCATTCCTTTTGGGGAAGCTCAAAACCCACAGCTTTGGGATTATGCCGATGGAGTGGATACGCTTGAGTTTCTAAAAGGTTTGTAAACGTACCTCTTTTCAGTTTGAGATTTTGTTAAAAAAATTGATAAAAATTAATCTTTATTCAATTGGTAATTGAACTGATCTTTTGATATTTGCACTTTGAAAATTGATATGAAAAAACACAATTTCAGCGCTGGCCCTGCCATTCTTCCCAAGGAAGTAATCGAGGGAGCCGCCAAAGCCGTTTTAGAACTGGATGACATCGGTTTATCACTGATAGAAATATCCCACAGAAGCAGTGAATTTAAAGCCATAATGGAAGAGGCCTGTTCCCTCTCCCTCAAACTTTTAGGTTTAGAGGGCAAAGGTTACAAAGCCATGTTCTTGCAAGGAGGAGCCAGTTTACAATTTTTGATGACGGCATACAATTTGTTGGAGAATAAAGCAGGTTATGTCAACTCAGGTACTTGGTC
>JAAZUX010000129.1 GCA_018623955.1 Flavobacteriaceae bacterium
GGCCCTATTGATCTTATTTCCAATACTGCTCAAAGTGGCGATCGAGGTTGATGTTGAGCCCATGCACTTTACCGTGATTGCAGTGCTCAATTTAATCATAGGACTAACAACCCCTCCCGTAGGTGTATGTTTATTTGTAGCCTCCAGTATCGGTAAAACCTCCATAGGAAAAGTCAGCAGGGCAGGGCTCCCTTTTCTGGCAGTCAGTCTTTTGGTATTGGTTTTGGTATCTCTTTTTCCCGAGCTGTCCCTTTTTCTCCCCAATTTAATTATGGACTAGTACAGGGACATTTCAAAAAAACCCCCACACCAAAGTGCAGGGGTAGAAATGTATCTAAAATCTAAGCTTTATTCCAGAGATTGGAGTGGATTGATTTATCCTTTGGGCTTTAGATAAGTAAAAACAGCCAGTCCAAACATCACAAAATCAATAGCAAAATCAGAAAGTCCCATATTTGTCAATGGAGATGAAGCCATGTAGTAAAAGGCTCCAAACAAAGGGATATAGGCGATAATGATAGCCAATAATAATTTTTTGGCATCCTCAACCGCTAGATTTCGGGAAAAGAGCAACATCAACCCAATCATCAAAAATGCTGGGGTAATGGCGTATTGAAACATAACTGCCAGTTGTCCTGCTTCCGCTCCAACATTGAACATCATATCGACAGAGGGCTCAGCAAATGCAGCATATAGAATAGATTGGAGTAACTGGATGACACCAATGATCGTTAAAGTTAATTTAGTTTTCATTTAAAAATAATTTTAGTTTAAGAATAGTGTTTTTTATTCTTTTAAATTACCATATATATAGTAAACAAAAAAAAGTAAGAGACTAAAACTATATGGCTCTATTCTTGGGTTTTTTGTTGGGGATTCTGCCAAAATTTCCAGAACCATCGTAATCTACAGTATCCGTTTCAATTTTGGAACGTCTATGAGCCTCGGTCTCTTTATTGTTAAAAAAGATGCCCAACAAAAAAAGGAAAAAGACAATGAGTCCTACAGCAAAGATGATGGAAATACTCATGATTTAGAAATTTGTTTGACATAGGCCCCTGCAGCCAAAATAGAGGGCACCCAAATGCCCACATAAAGCCCTTCCGATTGTTGATCGTTAAACCACAGGTATACCGAAAACAGAAAGCTTAAAAAGGCAGCTGCCAGAATCAGATAATCAGACCGTTTCATTATTCTTCAGTCTTTGTGAGTCTAAAGAATTCCTCATCCGATTCGATCCAAACAAAATCACTGGTCACTTTTTCGGTTTTAGGATTGTAGAAAACCTCCAAATATTTGAGTCTTTTGACATCCTTCACCTTGACCTGAGCAACAAAGTTGTGGTGATGAAACTTATCAAAAGGGCTGATAAATGAAGTATAGGAATCCCAAATGATATTCCGTGTATATTCTACATTACCGTAGGTAGACTTTACAAAAGCCCGAATGGCTTTGTTGATTTCCTTGACGTTTATCGGAACAATTTCACTATCCTTTAAATTTTTCCGCTCCATTACGTCTAGAAACCCCTGGTGTTCAGAAACGAAATTTTCCAATCCCGGTTTTTGTTCCTGGTTGGAAATCCCCAGTTCGATCAAGTCAGCGGCATTGTCTTTCTTTTCTTCTTTTTCATCGATCAAATAAAATTCCTCGTCTTCCGGGATCCACTCAAAATCACCTTTTACTTTTTTGACAAAAGGATTGTAAATGACCTCCACATATTTCAGACGATCCAAATCATTTACCTTAACTTGTGCAATAAACGTATGGTTGTGATAAATTTCGGACGGGCTTAGAAAAGTTTTGTAGGAGTCCCAGATGATATTTCGGGTATACTCTACGATCTCAGGGTAGCGCTCCTCGACAAAAAAGCGGATTTTTTTATTGATTTCTTTGATGTTTATGGGCGTGATCTCACCGGCTTCATTTTCTTCAAAACCTTGGTGTTCAATGATAAAATCTTCGATTTTGACACGTTGCTGTTGGGCGGAAAGCGCAGCACTGCAAAACATAGCAAATGAGATGAACAAAGAAAAGATGCTAAACTTCATAATCATTGACGTTTTTAATTTTCATAAATATAGTAAATATCAAAATGAGTTACCGAAATCGCCTAATTTAATTGGACAAAAAACGGAAGAGATCATTCCCATTGGCATAAATAACCAAAGCCAACAGCAAGAAAAACCCGACCATTTGGGCATACTCCATAAACTTGTCATTGGGCTTTCTTCCGCTGACCATTTCATATAATAAGAACATTACATGTCCTCCGTCCAAAGCAGGAATTGGCAACAGGTTCATAAAAGCCAAAATGATTGAAATAAAAGCCGTGCTGGCCCAAAAAGCCCTCCAATCCCAGCTGGCCGGAAAAAGACTCCCGATGGCACCAAAACCTCCCAACTGAGAAGCTCCTTTTTTGGTAAAGACATATTTGAATTGGGCTACATAGTCATAAAGCGTCCAATATCCATAACTGAAACCTTCCGTGATGCTTTCGGCCAATGAAAGATCTACTTGACTGATATTAATGGAATTTCTGGGAATGACACCCATTTTACCTTCGGCGTCCAATACCACATTAAGGGTGTCTCTGGTTTGATTCCGTTCGATCACATATTGAACCGTTTGATTGGCCTTATCACCATTAAACGCCCTCAGATCCCCCCAATCTTCGATAAGGACATCGTTGGCAGCAACGATTTTATCCCCTGGTTTCATGCCGGCCGAATAAGCACCCCTTTCGGTCCAAAAACTGTCGATCTCTGCAGGATTACGCGGATACAATATGCTCATTTGACCCGAAGTGAACATACGATCACCAATGTTTTCGGGTATGGGGATATTAACTTTATTACCATTGGCGCGTTCCACTTGGACCTCCTGGACAGATCGAATCAATAACATTTTGTTAATGTCAAGGGCCACCTCAAGCGGTTTGCCGTCGACAGACAATATCTGATCTCCTTTTTCAAAACCGATTTCTTTGGCCAAAGGTGAAACACCCAGCCCCAATGGCATAGCACTGTTGGGTAAGGTATTTTTACCCCAAACAAAGAGGATCATCATATAGATCAGAAAGCCCAAAACCAGATTCACCGTCACTCCACCCAGCATAATGATCAATCGCTGCCAAGCGGGTTTGGTGCGAAATTCCCATGGTTGTGGAGGATGTTGCATCTGTTCCTTGTCCATGCTCTCATCGATCATCCCCGATATTTTGACATAGCCCCCCAGGGGTAACCAACCGATCCCATAAACGGTATCTCCAAATTTCTTTTTAAACAACGCAAATTTGACATCGAAGAACAGAAAAAACTTTTCTACTCGGGTTTTAAAGATTTTGGCAGGGATAAAATGACCCAATTCGTGTAAGACAATAAGAATAGACAAACTGAGTAACAGCTGAATGCCCTTCATTACCATAGCTTCCATAACATACTAATTTTGGAGACCAAAAATACCACTTTTAGACACATTCAAGACCCATTTCGACAAAAACCTTTAATGCTAAATTTTTATGTTTTTAATGACCTATCTTTGTCTAAAG
Source organism: Flavobacteriaceae bacterium (assembly GCA_018623955.1). The sequence continues at coordinate 3,551 of JAAZUX010000129.1, forward strand.
ATGATATTCTTAAATAAATACAGAAAATTTTTGGCGGCATTTGGACTCGTTTCGGCCGTCATCTTAATGTTGTTTTACAATGCATTGTTGCCTACCAAAAAATTACCCGTTTACCAGCCTGCCATGGTCAATTTTGAATTGGTGGACAGCACCATTCAGCATCAAAAAAAATTCCATCGTATTGCCGATTTTTCACTGATCAATCAAAACGGTAAAACCATCACGCAAAAGGATTTTAAAGGGAAAATTTATGTGGCAGATTTCTTTTTTACCACCTGTCCCACCATCTGTATTGCCATGACGGACAACTTGGTTAAAGTTCAGGAAAAAATAAAAAACAACCCCCATGTGATGCTCCTGTCCCATTCGGTTACCCCTAAAATCGACTCCGTACCTCAGCTCAAAAAATACGCCATGGAAAAGGGAGTGATCGACCAAAAATGGCATTTGGTAACGGGAGACAAAAGAGCTA
>JAAZUX010000130.1 GCA_018623955.1 Flavobacteriaceae bacterium
CCTCCAACTTGGGATAATCGATGATGGTCTTGAGCATAAAACGATCCACCTGAGCTTCGGGTAAAGGATAGGTTCCCTCCTGTTCTACGGGGTTTTGAGTGGCCATGACCAAAAATGGAGCAGGAAGTTTGAAGGTGGTATCCCCAATGGTTACCTGCTTTTCCTGCATGGCTTCGAGCAATGCCGACTGAACCTTGGCCGGGGCCCGGTTGATCTCATCTGCCAAGACAAAGTTGGCAAATACAGGTCCTTTTTTGATCGTAAAATCATTCTCTTTTACATTGTAGATCATTGTCCCGATGACATCGGCAGGAAGTAAATCGGGAGTAAACTGAATCCGACTGAATTGACCTTTTACCGCTTGACTGAGGGTGTTGATGGCAAGGGTTTTGGCCAATCCGGGAACCCCTTCTAGAAGGATATGACCGCGACCCAATAGACCGATGAGCAAACGCTCAACCATTTCTTTTTGTCCTATGATCACCTTATTGATTTCGAGGGTCAATAAATCAACAAAGGCACTTTCTTTTTCAATCTTTTCATTGATTGCTTTAATGTCAACAGCCTTATTCATTGTTTCTTCCATAGTAAAGTATCTATTAAAACATTTTGTTGGGGTGCAAAATTCAAAAATATTTTTTTGTTAGCTTGTTAATAATTGGTTAAAAATAGGAGGCTCGCGGGGTTTTTTCGATCCGGAATAGTCCCTATTTTAGAAATCCTAATTTAAGAGAATTTAAAAAAGAAACAAAAGAGAAAAAGGATAATATGCAATCCCTGTAGAGAGGTCTTAACATAAAACAATTGAGCAAGAGCCTCAGGGTCTGGCTTTCGGATTTTGTCGGTTGAAAAAAATGACTGATCATCGCTGTTGTGAGACCATCCAAAAAACAAAAAAACCATGAAAGAAAAAAACATCATGATTACGGGAGCTAGCAGTGGAATTGGCTGGGCAGCAGCAGACGCATTGGCCGCCGAGGGGGCCCGCTTGATCTTGTGTGGCCGAAGAGAAAATCGTTTAAAAAAACTGCAGGCGCAACTCGATACACCCTCGCATCTTTTGGTTTTCGATGTAGGGGATAGAAAAAAAGTTTTTGAAAAGATCAATTCCCTGCCGGAAGCCTTTTCATCCATTGATATTTTGATCAACAATGCGGGAAATGCCCACGGCCTCAACCCCGTCCACAAAGCTGATTTGAACGATTGGGATGCCATGATCGACAGCAATGTCAAAGGGTTGATGTATGTGACCAAGGCCGTTTTGCCCTCCATGATTTCCAGAAAAACAGGACACATCATAAATTTGGGCTCCATCGCAGGAAAGGAAGTCTATCCCAATGGAAGTGTATATTGTAGCAGTAAATTCGCCGTTGATGCCTTTACCCAAGGACTTCGTTTGGATTTAAATTCTTTGGGCATCAAGGTCAGTGCCATTCACCCCGGGATGGTCGATACCGAATTTTCAGAAGTGCGTTTTAAAGGAGACAAAGACAAAGCCTCCCAAGTTTATGAGGGACTTAGACCGCTCCACGCCAAAGATGTTGCCGATGTCATCCTCTACATGGTCCAAGCTCCCGAACACGTGAACGTAGCCGACGTACTTTTGTTGCCTAAGGCACAAGCCAATACCTATATGTCCCACAGAAAGTCTTGACCAAAAACACTTGTTGGTTCTGAACGCATCATCTGGCATATCCATTAAAATTTCTTATAAAAAACTTTGGATAAACCTTCCCAGAATCCTAAAGTTAAATGCCATTAGTCCGTTATTTTAACACTTAATCCTCAAGAACATGAGGTGTTTTTATTAGCTTTGAAGTCTCCAAAACTAAAACCAAATGAAACCTATTATTACCCATCTGGGAATTGCCTTCTTTTTTTATTTTTTTATTGGTTGTGAGGATCCTTTATACAATTCAACCTCCAACAACCATTTTAGGATTGGTGGAAAAACAACCGTCATTAGCTCCGCTGCCCTGGTCAAATTATCAGGCAACAATCTATTAAACGACATGAAGGCATTGCTGTTGGCATCCGATGGCATAACATTCACGGCCAAGGATGAAAAAGCACTTCAAATCAAAGGTAAAGGGCAACTCCTGGGATTTATCATACACAGTAATTCAACAAACGATTTGACCAACGGAGATCATTACGTCAACCTCAGACCCCCATTTAAGGAGGGCGACATTGCCATCGGTTTTTATACCATGAACTGGGACGAGAGCAAAGGCATCGTTTTTTATGAGAAAACCATCGGCCCCTCACTTTTGGCGGGAAAAGTAACCGTTTTACAAAAGAAAGATGTAATCTCCCTTTCATTCAATTTTACTGACGAAGATCAAAATATTGTTTCGGGAGTGTACAACGGTCCCCTCCAAAAAAATCTGATCTATAAAACAGATCATATCGATCTTGAAAATTGATCCTCTGATTAAGATCGAATTTTAAAAGTTTTTTCTCATCATAGGAGTCAATTTTCAACCACCCTGATATCATCCACAAAAAAAGTGGCATCATAGGTTGATTTTCCGCTGCCGGTATATCGAAATCCAAAATGTACTTTTTCATTTTGGAAATGTTCTAAGTAAAAATTTCCGGAATCGATCCAAATATTATTGCCGTCCATACGGGAAGCAATTTTTAAATCCAACTTTTTCCAATTTGCAATTTTCACTCCATCTGTCGTCCCCCCAAAATCGGTGGAGATCAAAACCTCCAACTTGCTTTTGTCCCCGTATTTTACAGCCGACCGAAAAGCAAAATAGGGCTGGGATAAACCACTCAGATCAATGGGCGGACTGATCATCCACACTACGCTTTTGGCATCTCCCGAAGCGTAGGCACTGATGCTGGCCGATCGACCCAGGGTGGTCTCATCTTCAACTACTTTGCAATAAGGATTTCCCTCCTCCGTGTGATTGAACCGGAAGCCCAAAGCCATGGTTTTGATCAAAATGACAGACAAGCAAAAGAAAATGGTAGAACAATTCTCCGATCTTTCCATGGAAGAAATGGATAAGGCAAGGATGGAAATGATAGGGAAACCGGCCCCTCCCTTTTCGGTTAAAACTTTGTCGGGAGATAATTATTCCGACCAGAGCCTTTTGGGGAAAACCGTAGTGATCAATTTTTGGTTCATCAAATGTAAACCCTGTGTTGATGAGATTCCGAAACTGAACAAACTGGTAAAAAAATACACCCATAATAAAGATGTCGTTTTTTTATCCATAAGCTTTGATCAAGAAAAAGACATTCGGTCTTTTTTAGAAAAAAATCCTTTCAAATATCAACAGGTTGGCAAAGAAGGTGAGAGTAACAGCTTGATTGGTAAGACAAAGTCATGGCCTTTCCCACCCACATGATCATTGACCCAACCGGAAAAGTAGTTTTGAGGAATTTGGGAGAAGGAGCCATCAGGAAGATCGACAAATATTTAAAAAAGCTTTAGGTTATAGGCCATCGGTCAGCCCCTCCGGGTATAAAAAATGGTTATAAGGAAAACGGGTGATGTGAATTTTTCGGGTTTCGGCATAGACCCTTTCCCGAAAAGCCTTGAGATTTTCTTTGTTCAAGGCTGAAATAAACAGCGCCCGATCATTGACCCGATGCATCCAGGTGCTTTGCCATTCTTCAATGCTGTAATGCTTTGAAGTCCGCTCGGCCACCAAATCCGTTTCGTCCCAAGGTTCGGCGCGGTATGCATCGATCTTGTTAAAAACCATTAGGGTAGGTTTGTCTATACTCTTTATTTCGCTGAGAATCTGATTGACCGACTGGATGTGCTCTTCGAAATTGGGATGGGAAATGTCTACCACATGCAAGAGCAAATCGGCTTCCTGCACCTCGTCCAAAGTGCTTTTAAAAGACTCGACCAATTGGGTAGGTAGTTTGCGGATAAACCCAACGGTATCACTCAATAGAAAAGGCAAATTACCAATGACCACTTTACGAACTGTAGTGTCGAGGGTGGCAAAAAGTTTGTTTTCTGCAAAAACGTCACTTTTGGC
>JAAZUX010000131.1 GCA_018623955.1 Flavobacteriaceae bacterium
CTGAGCCGGTGGATCTCATCGATAAAAAGTATATCTCTGGGCTGAAGATTGGTCAACAGTCCAGCCAAATCTCCGGGTTTATCCAGTACGGGCCCGGAAGTCATTTTGATGCCGGCTTCCAATTCACTGGCCAGTATGTAGGCCAGCGTGGTCTTACCCAGACCCGGAGGGCCATGAAATAGGGTGTGGTCTAGTGCCTCCTCCCTTTGGTTGGCCGCAGCAACAAATACTTTGAGGTTTTCCAATATACTTTCCTGACCTGCAAAATCATCAAAACTCTCCGGCCGCAAAGCCCTGTCAATATCTTTTTCCTCGGGTGTAAATTGGTCACCAGATGGGTCTAAAAACTCATTCATCTCTAACAAAGATAAATGTTTTACCGCTTAGATCTTAAATCCCTTGGAAATGTTCTCCAAACCAATAAATCAACGAGCTTAAGGGATTTTCCATTGAGTAATATCAAGCCTTTCTGTTTAAAGTCTTTGAGCATTCTGATGGTTGATTCAATGGGTTTCCCCTGTGGATTGGTTTATATTGCACTCAGTGGAGCGTTGGTTTATAACAGCCCTGACCAAAGCTTGATTTATATGGCAATCTTTGGACTTGGGACCTGTCCCGTAATGATCGGCTATTATCTTTTCCCCAAATTGAACCTTGGCTGAATAATCTCTTTCCTCGACCAACTATTTCCCATTGCCATATTTATCATGGGGGTATGGATATTGTCCAGAGGTTTGGGGCTGGGAATCCCCTTTATCTCCCCCGATGAAAATTCGCTGCAAATCAATCAGGTCGAAACAAAATAAAGCTGCCCTTAGGCAGCTTTATGTATATTCGGCATCTTAGTGTTGGAGTTCTTCTTCTCCGTCTTTTAAAGGAATGTGTTGCGGCACAAAGTCCTCCTCGTGTCCGGGCTTGGAATAGTCATAAGCCCAACGGTGTACCTCTGGGATTTTTCCTTCCCAGTTCCCGTGAATGTGTTCAATGGGTGCCGTCCATTCCAGCGTATTGGAACGCCAAGGATTTTGTTCGGTAGGTTTTCCATAAAAGATACTGTGGATGAAGTTGTATAGAAAGACCAACTGTGCTGCACCTGCAATCAATGCAAAGACTGTAATCACTACGTTGATATTGGCCAAATCATCGAAATAAGGAAAGGCAGTGTTGGTGTAATACCTTCTGGGGAGTCCCGCCATACCAATAAAGTGCATGGGGAAAAATACTCCATAAGCACAAACGGCAGTGACCCAAAAGTGCACATAACCTAGGTTTTTGTTCATCATACGTTTAAACATTTTGGGAAACCAATGATAGACTCCTGCAAAAAGACCATAGAGTGCAGAGATACCCATTACCAAATGGAAGTGGGCTACTACAAAATAAGTGTCGTGAACGTTGATGTCCAAGGTACTGTCCCCCAGAATGATTCCGGTCAAACCTCCGGAGATAAAAGTAGAAACCAAACCAATGGAAAATAACATGGCTGGATTGAGCTGTAAGTTCCCTTTCCAAAGGGTGGTTATATAGTTAAACGCCTTGACCGCTGAGGGTATGGCAATCAATAGTGTTGTAAAAGTAAATACCGATCCTAAAAATGGGTTCATTCCTGAAATAAACATATGGTGCCCCCATACAATGGTAGACAAAAAGGCGATGGCCAAAATAGAAGCGACCATGGCACGATAACCAAAAATGGGTTTTCTGGAATTGGTTGCAATGATTTCTGAGGTGATCCCCAAAGCAGGTAACAATACGATGTATACCTCCGGGTGACCCAAGAACCAGAAAAGGTGTTCATAGAGTACTGGCGAACCTCCTTGGTAATGCAATACTTCTCCTTGGATGAATATGTCTGAAAGAAAAAAGGAAGTCCCAAAACTTCTGTCCATGATCAACAATAAGGCTGCTGATAAAAGTACAGGGAAGGAAACCACTCCGATGACGGCTGTGATAAAGAAAGCCCAGATGGTCAAAGGCAAACGACTCATGGTCATTCCTTTAGTTCTCAGATTTAATACGGTTACGATATAATTTAACGACCCCAAAAGTGAAGAGGCAATAAAAATAGCCATAGAAACCAACCATAGGGTCATTCCCAAACCGGAACCGGGTTGGGCTTGTGGTAAGGCACTCAATGGAGGATAGATGGTCCAACCCGCTGCCGCAGGTCCTGCTTCCACAAAAAGGGAAATAACCATGATGACACTGGAAAGGAAAAACAACCAATAGGAAATCATATTGAGTAATCCGGAAGCCATATCTCGAGCACCGATTTGTAGTGGAATCAAAAGGTTACTAAAGGTTCCACTCAGCCCTGCAGTGAGAACAAAAAATACCATAATGGTACCATGAATGGTAACCAAGGCCAAATATACATTAGGATCCATTACCCCGTCAGGAGCCCATTTTCCCAAAAGAGCTGACATGATACCCATGGGCTGTTCCGGCCAAGCCAGTTGCAAACGGAACAGTAAAGACATGGCAATCCCAATGATTCCCATAAATAATCCCGTGATCAAGTATTGTTTTGAGATCATTTTGTGATCTTGACTGAAAACATACTTGGTAATGAACGTTTCTTTTTGATGATGCCCGTGATCCTCCTCTTCGTGTACTTGCGCTGCTGCTGTTGACATGATCTTAAATTTATTTTAATAGGTTATTGAATGACTTCTGCAAACGTTTGCTGGTCGGTCATCCATTTTTCAAATTCCTCAGGTGTTTCTACGACAATTTTCATTTGCATATTGTAGTGCGAAGCCCCACAAATTTTATTACAAAGTAACAAATAATCGAAGACATAAGGCTCTAATGCTTCCTCACCTTTTGCAAGAAGCGCCTGACTATTTTCTCTTCTGATGGCATTGATCTTTTTCACCTTGGCCTTAATGTCATCTGTTTGCCGCATTTCCTCTGTGGTTACAGTAGGGGTAAAGGCAAATTCTGTAATCATACCGGGAACACAATTCATCTGTGCTCTAAAGTGTGGCATATAGGCCGAGTGCAATACGTCCTGAGAACGCATTTTAAAAATGACTTCTCTGCCGGCAGGCAGGTGCAATTCCTGGACCACTACATCGTCGAATCCATTGGGGTCGGTAGCGTCAATTCCAACAAGATTTTTTCCGTCAAAATCTTGTAAAAATCTAACATTAGCATCTCCTAACACACCGTCATCTCCGGCATAACGCGCTTTCCAATTGAACTGCTGAGCATACAATTCAACAACCAGTGCATCATCGTTTTCCTCTACGGTCATGATGTCTGTCCAAGTGTACAATCCATAGAGAATCAATCCCGCCAAGGCGATCACAGGAATAATGGTCCATATGGCCTCCAAACGGTCATTATCGGCATAAAACAAAGCCTTTTTTCCCTTTTCACCTCTGTACTTATAGGCAAAGTAGTGCAAAAGAGCTTGGGTGATGGTTTGGGTAAAAAAGATGATGGCAAATGAAATCCACATCAGATTATCATACTCTAGACCATGCTCTGAAGAAGCATTGGGTAAAAGTACATCGCCCCACTTCCAAAACGAAAATAAGGTGATGGCATAGATGAATATTAAAAAGGCGAACATCAACTGTCCATTCCAACGATTGTCATCGTCGTCTGCTACCTGTGTGTTCGTTTTTTTGGGTTGAGACAATTCAAATATCTTGGTGATTTGCCAAAGGGCAATTGCGATCAACGCTAATACCGTAAGTGTCAATAAAATCGTCATTTATCTTACCATTAATTGTTAATAGTGAAAGCGTTCACTCTCTCCCATGTATGGATCTCCCGCTGCATGAAGTGGTGCTTTCGAAATTTCTTTAAATACAACAAATATGAACAGACCAAAGAAAAATAGAAAGCCTCCAATCTCAGGAATACCCAAAAACCATTGGTCTCCGACTGCCGAGGGCATGATCATATTGAATACGTCCATATAGTGTCCTAATAGAATGACAATTCC
>JAAZUX010000132.1 GCA_018623955.1 Flavobacteriaceae bacterium
ACTCTCCCAACTTTGTGGGGCTCCACTTCCCCAAGACAGAAAGATCGATGGTAGAAGTTTTGTTCCTGCGCTCCAGGGCAAAGACTTAACTGAACGTAGTTTTTTTTCCTATTGGACCAGAAAGTTTCCAGAAAAATACAATAACGTAGCCCTTCAGCGGGGAAACTACAAACTTGTAGGCAAAAAGGATTTCGATGCTGAAATAGAAGACTTTGAATTGTACAACCTCAAAGACGATCCATTTGAAAAAATCAATTTGGTAACCCAAAACAAGGAGAAAGCGACTTCCCTAAAAACAGAAATGGACGTATTCATCTCCGAGTTGACCTCATCTCCAAACCTTGTAAATCCGCCTGGAATTGCTGTAGGTACCCCACACGAAAATCCGGTTTATCTCAATCGCAATGATGCCGGAGGACAAAGAGGGGTATGGAGCCAAGAAGAGATTTTTTCATATTGGAAAGTTGATCTTCAAAAAGGCGTTTACGATCTTAAATTTAAATTTTTAAAGCCACTGGATGGTGGAGGGGAGATGTTTTTAGAGTTGGGCCAAAGCATCTTGAAAAAACACAACCCTTTACCAAATTCGGATCTATTGGTATGGAAGGGCGTCTCACTTCCTCAAGGAACGTATGATTTTACCCCTTTTTACCGAAAAGAATGGAGAAGCAACTACTTCCCTTTATGGGTTGAAATCGAAAAAGTGGAATAATTCAACATCCACTATGGCCAAATGGATTTGAGCTTATTGACCTCAAATGCATCAAAAAGTAATGCTTTATCTGATCTTACCGATATCTGATTGTTTTCAGTAGTAGGAACGGCATAAGTGGAAAGTACCGAAAAGCCGTCGTCTGCAAAAATTTCAATAGTGGTCCGATCCAGTAGTATCCTTACATTTACTTTGTTGAGATTCAAGGTGGGCAGCATCACATCGTTAAAATAAAAATTACCCTTTTCATAAGTGAGCATTTGCCCGCGAATGTTCATTAGAAAAGAGGAGGTTTTGCTGCGGTCGAAAGACATAAAAAGGTCAATTCCATCAAAACTTTCCTTTTTTAAATTTTCATTCACGACTTTGGCTTCGATTTTTTGATATCTTAAACTTTTTTGGTACAAGCCTTTGATTTCCTTTATGGGCCAGCGAAACAGACGAATTCCTTCGGCAGTCGTTTTCAACTCCATAGTAGCGGGGAATGACATGTGCTGATTGAAAGGCATTTTCTGATCCACATATACATTGTTGTCGCTGGTTCTCAACCAACCCATAATGACCGTCCTTTCGTCTGGACTGTTGTTAAAAGTTTGAGCCGCATAGTAGGCATCCCCGAGATCACCAAGATGATTTTTTTGATCGGTTACCAAGCTTTGTCCGTCAAAGGTTCCGATCTCATAATCAAAGCTGGCATCGTAGATCAACCACCTTTTCTTGTTGTGGTCTCCATCAACCGCAAGCTCTACCATATCCATACACTCATAAACCCATTTTCTGTCAAAATCACTAAGTTTTTTCCAGTTCTTTAGATCCGTAGAACCAAAAAAACGGACTTTTCCCAAATCATTCAATTGTTTTTTATCGGCACGTTTGATCCATAAAATAAGTACCCATTTTTTGGAAGGCGCATGCCATAAGATTTTCGGATCGCGCTCTCCTCTGTCAAAACCTTGGTTGGCGACCAAAGGACGACCTCCATCGATCAGTTCAAATGTTCTCCCCCGATCTGTGCTGAAGGCCCCGGCCTGGTAAAACAAATCTTTACGGTCATTTTGAGCATGAGTGAAATAGGCCACGATCGCTTCCTCTTCGTCCGTGTTTTTTCCTAAGCTGTTGGGGTAATCTACCGCGGCGGTTCCTGAAAAAATAGTACCGTTGCCATAGGGCAATATGGCGTGTTGCAATTGCTCCCAATGTACCATATCTTTACTCACTGCATGACCCCAAGTCATATTCCCCCAATAAATGGCTTTTGGGTTGTGCTGAAAAAACAAATGATATTCCCCTTTATAATATACCATCCCGTTGGGGTCATTGATCCAGTTTTTCTTGGATGAAAAGTGAAATTGTGGACGTAATGACTCATCGTATTTAATGTCAGAATAGGAATCAAAAGTTTGAAAACTGTCGATCATCACCTCCGGACTGTGCTGGGCTTGGGTAAAAAAAAAACAAATATCAAAAGGAATCTCATCATGACTGTTAAATTATGAATCTTCCTTTGACAAAACAAATAAAAATGGAGCAGCTAAGAAGTCAGTGCATTCAAAAGCGATATAACATCATGGGGCTTGTCAATACAATAATTGGCCTGGGTATTTTTTTTGCCTACTTTTACATTGACCGCATGAGACGGTAGATCATTGAACATAAACTCATCAGTAATATCATCCCCAAAACAGAGAATAAAATCCGATGCTTTATCACCCAGTATTTCAGACACGGCAGTACCTTTATTGTAGCGTCCACTGACCACTTCAATAATTTTGTCTCCGTCCATGAGGTGTAATTCATCAGAAATCAAACTGCTCAGAACCGTTTTCAGTTCTACCGCACGTTCGGCTGCCAATTCGGGATCGGTTTTACGATAGTGCCAAACCAAACTGTTTTTTTTCTCCTCTATAAAAGTTCCCGGTGTTCGGTCTGTGAAGGTTTCTATGACAGGAATAAGATCTTCTTTCCAATTTTTAAGTTGAGTTTCTTTTCCTACCCATTTTTGATTTTTGTGTTTGATAAAATAGCCGTGCTCTGCAACCAAAGTGATGGGAAGTTTACCAAACCATTGGTCTAAGAAGTCTTGGTCCCTTCCGCTAACTATTGCCAATTCGGTCGATGGAAATTCCAGAAGTTTTTCCAATGTTTTGAGCAAAAAGTTATCGGGTATGGCCAATTCAGGTTTTTCATTATACCCCACGAGTGTTCCGTCGTAATCCAAAAAGATCATTCTTTTGTGAGCAGACTTGAATTTTTCAACCAATGATGTCTTAATTTTTTCATTGATTTTGATGACCGAAGATTCTTCTTGGCTGTGATGTTTGGTTTTGAGCGCTTTCATGAACTCGTTGGCCCAGTGCTCTACCGAATAGCGTTGAAGCCTTTTTTGCATCCTTAGGTTTCTTTTTTGCTGTTCCTCTACAGGCATTTTAATGGCATTCAATAAAGCATCGGCCATTTGATTGAGGTCGAAAGGGTTGACCAGTACTGATTCATATAGTTCTTTGGAGGCTCCGGCCATTTCACTGAGAATCAAAACACCGTCCCCCTTGACGCGAGTAGCGACAAATTCCTTGGCAACCAAATTCATACCGTCCCTAACGGGAGTAATCATGGCGATGTCGGAAGTCATGTACAAGTCGATCAGATCATCAAAAGCCATCGCCCGGTAATAATACCAAATGGGGGTCCAATTGATCGTGGCAAACTTACCATTGATCCGACCAACGATCTCATCGGTTTCTTTTTTGAGTCTCTTATAATCAGAGACACTCGACCGGGAAGGAACCGTCAGCATAACTAAACGTACTTTTTCGAGGTATTCGGGGTATTTGGTCAAAAAGAGTTCAAAAGCTTTGATCCGATTGACTACCCCTTTCGTATAATCCAGTCGGTCAATAGAAAGGATCAATTTACCCTCATCGGCTCCTTTTTTGTGCAATTCCAATTGCTTTTTCAGATCCGACTTTTCGTCTGCGGCCATATCAAAGTGCGATTGGGCTGCATTTTTGAATTTATTGTAATCGATGCCCATGGGAAAGGTATTGACCACTACCTCTCGCGTTTCCATGATGACACGGTTGAAAGAGACTTCTTTCCTCAATATACGCTTGACGGAACTCAAAAAATGACGTTCGTAATCGTAGGTGTGAAACCCAATAAGGTCGGCGCCCAAGATTCCCTCCAGCAGCGGTTCCCGCCAAGGAAAAATTCTAAATATTTCAAAAGAAGGAA
>JAAZUX010000133.1 GCA_018623955.1 Flavobacteriaceae bacterium
CTATTGTAAGTCATTTGATTTTGACCTTGACGTCCATGACTGGTTGCAGCAACTGGACAAACCGTCTCACATGGAGCATGATTACAGTGCTGACACATCATTGGTTGAAAAGAAACTTGTGGATTTTCTGCTTCAGTTTCTAAAGCGGCATACATTGCTCCATCTCCTAGACCTAAGCTATCTTTGGCAAATTCTCTTATCGATTGTGCGTTCGGTTCTTTATGATACGTTTCGTTGAATTTTTCTTCAACTCCAGAAGAGTAGTAACGATCAATTCTAAGCCAGTGCATATCTCTACCAACGCGTACTTCCTTTTTACCAACCACTGGAACATTGTTTTCTGCATGACATGCAACAACACAGGCTCCACATCCAGTACAGGATGTTAAATCAATTGATAAATTAAAATGATGTCCTATCTCTCTATTGAATCCATCCCAAAGATCGATTGATTTGGCTTCAACTTCTTGGTGATCATAGGATACCATCGCCGGTATATTCCATCCATTCTTGTGATCTTTAGGATCTACGTTGATATAATCTTTTAACGTAGTTTCCTTTAAAATATCATGTCTTCCTGCGATTGTTTTTTGTACTTGTGTACAAGCAAATTCATGAACAGGACCTGATGTTTTTTCAATGGAAACTCCGTACTGTACGTTCTTAGAATCTGCATACAATGTGTAGGCATTAACTCCTACTTGCATTTCTTCTTTAAGATTTGTTTTTCTTCCATAACCTAAAGCCAATCCAACGGAACCAGGAGCTTGACCTGGCTGAATCATCACTGGAATGTTTTCAAGAGACACCCCATTTACAGAAACCTTTGCATAATTCCCATTAATGGCACCATTGTCTTTAACTGGATTCGTGAAACCGTACTTTTTAGCATCGGCTATTGAAATGGTTAAATAATTGTCCCAAGAAGCTCTTGTTAATGGATCTGGAAATTCTTGTAACCAAGGATTGTTTGCTTGCTTTCCATCACCTAATGCTGTAGAAGAAAATAAGGTCAATTCAAAATCTGATGTTTCTATAGAATTTCCTAAAGCTGTTGCTAGAGAAGTGAGATCTATCGAATTAGCAGATACCTTATTGGATACTTTTCTTATATAAAAACCATCATGAAGCGCTTGATTCCATGATTGATCAACCAACACATTAGAAGACCAATATCCTTTTAGGTAATCATGATAAGAAGTTGAATTGTTTCCAGACCACTTTAACAATACATCTTGAATTTGGGCTGTGTCAAACAACTTTTGAATTGTTGGTTGAATCAGTCCATAGTTACTGTCAGTAGTCTTAACATCTCCCCAAGACTCCAAGAAGTGAGACATTGGTAATGAATATTGAGTGGTGTTTGCAGTGGCATCATTTTGAACCGAAAAAGCAACTGATAATTTTAATTTTTTTATGGCCTCAGCCAATTCAGAACCTGATGCTACATTGTATACAGGATCAACATTGTAGGTTAGTAAACCTTTAACTTCTCCTGACTTGAGATCAGAAATAACTTGTGCCAAATCAGCATCATTCCCTTTTCTTATGTGTAAAGGATTCGAGGGATCAAAAACTTTGCTTTTTAATGCATCATTGATGGCAAAGGCGATCAATTGAGCTTCTTTATCTGAAGATCCAGAAACCACAACCCCATGAGAAGCAGATTTTTTTAAAATTGCTGCAATTTCTTTAACATGAGCATCAACTGGAGTTGCTTTTGATGGCAAATTAGATCCTGTAATTTCATTGTATAAGTTGATCAAGGCAAATACTTGATCGGATGGCTTTGTTACAATACGCTTGTCTGCATTTGCTCCTGTTAATGACATATTAGCTTCAAACTGAACATGGTATGACATATGTCCAGAATCTGGATTTCTGCTTGCAGCATATCCTTTGTCAAAACCTCCTTGCCAATCACCAATAAAATCTGCTCCAAAAGAAACAATGGTGTGAGCTTTTTCAAAATGATAATTCGGCAATACTCTAGATCCATACATGTCTTCGAATGCATCTAATGTTCCACTCTCAGAAATAGCATCATATACCACATGTTTTACATTTGGATATGCCGCTAAAAAATCTGAAATAATTTGTTCAGTAGATGGACTTGCTAAAGTTCCTGTTAGTAAAACAACAGGTTCATTTGCCTCTTTTAATTGAGCTAAAGATGCTTGAATTTCAAGATGAGCAGTATCCCAAGAAATGGCTGAATCTCCTTTTCTTGGTTCTTTTAATCTTAATTGATCATCGTATAGAGATAAAACAGACGCTTGAACTCTGGCATTGGTAGACCCTCCAGCATCTTTGTTGGGCATGATTAAGATTGGTCGACCCTCACGAGTTTTAACCAAGACATTGGCAAAATCAAATCCATCAGCAACCGTACTTGCATACCAATCTGCGACTCCCAATATGGTATCATCAGGTTTTACTACATATGGAATCGATTTTTTAACCGGACCTTCACAGGCTGCTAATGTTGCAGCTGCAGTAGTGAAACCAACATATTTTAGAAAATCTCTTCTTGAAGTAGAAGAGCTTTCTAGAGTTTCTTTGTCTCCTAAAAATTCATCTGTTGGTATTTCCTCTACAAATTCATTTTTAGCTAGCGTTTCAACAATGGAACTGTCTTTAAGTTCTTCAACACTTTGCCAGTATTTTCTGTTTGGAGCCATTTATTTATATAGAATTTATATTCTTAATTGTTTAATGATGACACTTACCGCATTCAATTCCTCCTAACTGGGCAATGGTCACATCTTTGGTCCCATATTTTTCTGCCAGTTGTTTGTGAATTTCTTCATAGTAAGGATTCCCTTTTAAATCTACGTTTGTCTCTCTATGACAATCTATACACCAACCCATGGTTAATGGAGAGTATTGATACATCTCATCCATTGTTTCAACAGGACCATGACATTGCTTACAATCTACTCCTGCAACAGTAACGTGTTGTGCATGCACAAAGTTGACATGATCAGGTAAGTTGTGGATACGAATCCACTTAACAGGTTTGGTATCACCCGTATATTCTAAATTTTCTACATCCCAACCCGCAGCATCATATATTTTTTGGATTTCTTTATCCAATTCTTTTTTTCGTAGCGTAATGCCGTTATATTCTACTTCAGTTCCTTCTGCTACCTCAGCAATATTCATATGACAATTCATACATACATTGACTGAAGGTATTCCAGAATGTTTGCTGTGTTTTGCTGATGAGTGACAGTATTGACAATCTATCTTGTTTTCACCAGCATGAATTTTATGTGAAAAAGCAATGGGTTGAACAGGCTGATATCCTTGATCCACTCCAACACTAAATAAAGTACCAAACCCTACGTAGGCAGTAACAAGTAGTAAGAAAATGGTTCCCACTACATGCAAAAATGTGTTTTGTTTAACTCCTTCCCAAACTTCTTTTAAAGAGCCTAAAGAGTTTGGAGTTTTGGGAGCTCCTTTTAATTCACTGATTGTTTTGAGTAAAGAAGCAATGATTAAAAAAGTACAAACAATAATAGCAGCTAAAATGTACAACAACCATCCTGGAGCTTGGCTGGATGCAACCTGAACTCCTTCACTCCCAGCAGTAACTACTGGCGCAGGGTCTCCAACGGTTGTGTAATATAATATATCGTCTATTTGAGTATCTGATAATTGTGGGAAGGCAGACATTACCGAACCATTGTATTCATTGAAAACTGCAATGGCGTCTCTGTCACCGGTGGCACGAAGTGCAGCATTGTTCTTAATCCATGCCTTTAGCCAATCATTTTCTCTTCTTTCTTCGATGGCTCCTAATGGCGGCCCTATTTTCTTGGAATCTAAGTTATGGCAAGAAGCACAAAGGGATCTAAATAATTTTCTTCCCTCACTCTGACGGGTTTTGTCAAC
>JAAZUX010000134.1 GCA_018623955.1 Flavobacteriaceae bacterium
GGGAGAGTGTGGGTAGCAGATCGATATGAGCGGCCATTTGGTCCACATCACTATCACCAGTGAATTTTGAGGAGTAGCTCATAAAAAACGGAACTCTTATGCCTCCACGGTGAACACTGGACTTTCTCCCTCGCATACCGGCCACATATCGGGCTTGTTGGGGGCCATTGTCGGTCATAAAAATGATGATGGTATTGTCTTCAATCCCCAATACTTCAACTTTTTCAAACAAACGGTTGAGATTGTCATCGATATTGGTGACCATGGCATAAACCTTCCGGGCATCTTCATCACTCTTTTCGTTTATATCGGCTGTGGGTAATAGTTTGGGATCAATACCCTCCGAGGGATCAATATCCTTATACATTTGGTAATATTTGTCCGGTACCTGAAGTGGGGTATGGGGGGCATTGAAAGACAAATAACAGAAAAAAGGTTGGTCTTGGTTTTTTTCGATAAAATCAATGGCATTATCTGTAAAGATGTCTGAACAATATCCCTCATATGCTTTTTGTTGGTTGTTGTGCCACAGTACGGGATCAAAATAGCTGGTTTTCATTTTGAAATAGTTGGTAAAGTCGCCAACCTGTCCGATGCCTCCAGCAAGATGGATGAGTGACTCGTCAAACCCCTGATCGCTGGGGCGTGAGGGATAATTGTCTCCCAAATGCCATTTTCCAAAAATACCAGTGGTGTAATTTACTTTTTTGAGCATTTCTGCAAGGGTAAATTCCGAAGCTGCCATGATGGCTCCACCGTTATAGGTATCTCTTATTCCAGTTCTGAGAGAATACCTTCCCGTCATCAAGCTGGATCGCGTGGGAGCACAAACCGGAGAGACATGAAAATTATTAAAACGGATGCTTTGTCGTGCAAAAGCATCAATGGCTGGAGTGATGATATTGGGGTTGTTGTGGATGCCCAAATCGCCATAACCTTGGTCATCAGTGATGATCAAAATCACATTGGGGGGCGTGGAAGCCTCTTTTTTTTGGCAACTCAACGAAAGTAGTGCAAGTAAAAATGGAAGGGTGTGATTTATTTTCATTGTGTTTTGGTTTTTTGTTTTGCGGGTACAGCTTCCAAATGGGAGCAGACAAAAGTAGCCAAATTAGAAGCTTTTTGAATGATTTGATCCAATGGTCTTTGGTCAAGCAAGCCCATTACCGTGGCTGCAGTAAAGGCATCCCCTGCCCCTACTGTACTTTTGATTTTAATCTTACTCTTGGGAGAATAAGAACAAAAATGATCTTGGTTGGCCATCACTGCTCCTTTTTCACCCAAGGTAATGATTCCGAATTTGAGATCAAATTTGCGCATTAACAAATGCAGTGCTTTTTTGTGATTTTTGGGCAACGAAAACAGGGCTGCAATTACTGAAAATTCATCTTTATTCATTTTGACTGCATTGGCCAAGTCCAGGGATTGTTCTAACATTTTTGGATGGTAAAAATCTTGTCTAAAATTAACATCAAATACCCTGAGGCAGTTGGCAGTGGTGGCCTTGAGAATTTTTAAAACGGAATTTTGTGAAACAGCGTTTCTTTGGGACAAGGTTCCAAAACAGATGGCATCCAAAGATTGAGCGATCTTTAATTGGGTGGTGTCGAATTGAATTTGGTCCCAGGCAGAATTTTCTTCAATCTTATAGTTGGGGTTTCCCATTGTGTCAAGAGTTACAATGACGCGACCGGTGGAAGAATGTTTGTTGAACTGAACCCCTGAGGTATCTATACCTAAACGCTTTAATTTAAGGATGGCTGTTTGACCCAATGCATCTTTACCAACAGCACTCAAAAGATAACTTTGGGCACCCAACTGCTGTGTGTGAGCTGCAAAATTGGCCGGAGCCCCTCCCAATTTTTTTTTATCGGGGAAAACATCCCACAACACCTCCCCCAACCCCGCTACTTTATGAGTTTTATTTTTTGACATTCCCTGAATATTGAATTCTAGTTTTTGACTAACGTAAATCTACAAAACAATAATTATGGATGGGCTGTGATGATGATTGATTAAATCTAATGAAACATCCCATTTAATTTGTTTCATTTATTAATTTAAAAATTTATTAGTTACTTTATTTAAAATTTATATCATGAAAAAATATTTATAATTTCTGTTTTTTTCATTTATGGCGATATGCTGTAGCAAAGACGACAATGATGGAAACAATTCTGTAAACGCTGATGAACCCAGAATGGGCAACTCGGCTATTACAAACATATATGCCACGGGAACTGTAGCAGAGCAAACTGCTGAGGAAGCCAAAAAAACCATTTTTGGTAAATGGGACTTTGGCTCAAATAACTCGAGTGCAAAATCTGCCATTAAAAATGGGTGCAGTTTTCAGTCTTTGGAGTTTACTGATGATAGTTATTTGGTTGGGATTACTGATCCCAATGGCGAAAGCATTCAAATTTATGGCGATTACGATTTCAAGGAAGAAAATGAAAAAGTTGTATCAGTTCAGTTAAGCACTTATTTTGAGGGAGAAAGCATAATGGTTGCTGAAATCACTGATATCGTTGTGGAAGAAAATAACGGAGTAATTGATATTGCTTTCAAATTTAATTTTAAAATTGATCTAATTGACTTCGGTATTCCCTGCGACCAAAGCTTATTGAACAAAGACTACTCAGCCGAAAAAGATGAGCCTATGGATGGAACACTCGAAGCTGACAAAGATTCAAATCACTACAAAGTTGTGGGCAAGTATTTAGCAACTTCCTATACCGACAGTGATGGTTGGGACTTGGACAAATTATTTTTAGATCCTTGCATTGATTACGAATATAATTCTGAAACAGGTCAGGAAACTGAAGTTGTAGATCAAGATTGCACCCCTTTAGACGCAATTCAATTGGAGTTATCAACTTATGGCACCTACCTGTTTATGCAATTGTCTGAAAATTCACCCTTATACATCGAGAAGGGCACATGGGCTTTCAACCAGGACGAGACTAAAATTACCGTAGGCGGACCCGATGGTGACTTTACTGTTTTTGTTTCTAATTTAACTGAAAGTGGAATGACAATGACCATTGAAGAGGAAGAGGATGAAGGGACTCTTTATACGGCCACTTTTGTTTGGGAAAAACAATAGATTTTAAAGTAGCTTCTTCCAAAAATTTAAGCGGTGAAACTTATTTTCACCGTTTTTTTTTATTTACAAATATATTTCATTGTGTAAAATCTGATTTATTTTAATAATATTATAATATATCTCAACTAAAATGATCAGCAAATCAATTGAGGGAAATATAGCTGCACCCTTCACCCCTATGGATGAAAAAGGCGAAATCAATCCCAGTGCAATTACTTATTATGCTCAAAAATTAAAAAAAGACGGGCTTTCCGGGGTTTTTATATGTGGAACAACCGGAGAGGGAATGTCGATGACATTGGGGGAACGAAAAAGGATTGCCGAAGAATGGGTAAAATTTCAAGAAGGCGATTTCAAAATTATCGTTCATGTAGGGACGACTTCATTAAAACAATCCCAAGAGTTGGCAAAACATGCTCAGCAAATTGGAGCCTATGGCAGTAGCACGATGGGGCCCATGTTTTTAAAACCCACTAATGTTGAGCCCTTAGTTGATTTTTGTTCCGCAGTGGCATCGGCCGCACCGGATATTCCTTTTTTTTATTATCATATTCCCCTGATTTCTGGGGTTGCGGTATCAATGAAGAATTTTTTAGAAACAGCCAAAATAAGGATTCCAAATCTTGCTGGTATCAAATACACTGATGACAATCTAGATGAAATGCTATTTTGCAACACAATAGACGATGGAAAATGGACCATCCTCAATGGCTTTGACGAAAATTTATTTAAAGTTCTCAATATGGGTGTTTACACTGCAGTGGGAAGCAC
>JAAZUX010000135.1 GCA_018623955.1 Flavobacteriaceae bacterium
AATTACTCCATCAAAAAGACGGTTTGGAAGGCCTCCAAAAACGACTCAAAGAAAAAGACCCCGTATACTATCAAAAAGTAGACTTAAGCAATCCACGCCGGCTACTCCGGGCTTTGCAAGTATGCGAAACCGCCCAAAAGCCTTATTCTTCCTTTTTGGAACAGTCTTCGAAAAAACGCACTTTTGCCTCCCGGACCCTGATGTTAAATTTACCCCGCGAACAGCTCTATGACCGGATCAACCGGCGAGTGGAACAGATGGTTGAGGCCGGACTGGAAAAAGAGGCCCAAAGCCTTTATCCCCGAAAAAACCTTCCGGCACTAAAAACCGTAGGTTACCGGGAATGGTTTGACCACTTCGATGGAAAATTCTCCCTTGAAGAAACTATCGCTGAAATCCAAAAAAATACCCGACGCTATGCCAAACGGCAAATGACTTGGTTTAACCAACGGAATGTCCAAGAGATCCCCATGCAAACACCCGCAAAAGCCCTAAAAATGGCTTTGGAAAGTGTTGAAGATACAGCCGTTGATTGATCCTAATCAATTCACCCTTAATTTGTTTCTCAAGCCTTGCTGTGTGCAGACAGACGGGCTAACGAGGGATTAAATTATATCCAGCCTTATTTGATATTTAGGCTTAAAATTCTTAAAATCATAGGAATTTTCTGACAATCAGTTTCCTTGATCTTCGAGTTATAGTTGTTAAAAAACAAGGCCAATGAAAGCTTTAGATTTTTTAGGGATTAATCCACACTCATTGGGTAGGGAGTATTATTATTCCATTGCCGAATGGGTGGGAATCTATTGCTGTAATACTCCCTATCTACTTCATTTTTCAAGTGATTCTATAATGTCTAGAAATACCTCAAGTTGGATTGATGAGGCAATGGAGATTATGGAAAAAAATCAGGATATTTGGGTTGCCAATCCCATTTGGAACGGTAAGATCAAACAAGTGATCAAAGAATCTTTCGGTAAAAAAGGTAATTTCTACACGAGTTTTGGTTTTTCAGACCAATGTTATTTGATTAAATGCGGTTTGTTCAAAAATAAAATGTACAACGAAAAACACCCCACCTCTGAAAGATACCCCAAATATGGTGGAGAATTATTTGAAAAGAGAGTAGACAGTTATATGAGAAACCACAACATCAAAAGGATCACCAGTAATAAAGCCAGCTACATCAGTAAAAACTTTACGCGTAACACATTAATCAAGTCAAATCCGCTGTTGAGGAGACTTTACATCGAAAACAGAAAAAGATCATAATTAATCATCCGCAAATGACAAACTATAAAAAACCGAATCCATTAAAAAAAACAATTTTTATTGTCCTGCTGCTCCTTTTGGTCCAATGTTCAAAGGAGGCCGAAAAAATGGAAGAACCCAAGATCACCCATGAGTATCTGGTTTCCTCAAATCTTTTAAAAAAATTCGACAAAACGGTCACAGGTAGTTTTTCAGGATTAATTTCACAATCGGGTCAAGGGCGCGACATCTTCGATATAGAAGTCCACAAGATCATTTACAAAACCAAAACAGTAGCGGGAAAAGAAACCGAGGCTTCCGGTGTGGTCATGTTTCCAAAACTGGAAAAGCCCTTACCTCTGCTCTCCTATCAGCACGGGTCCATAACCGAAGAAAGCAGTGTTCCCTCCAACATTACCAACTTTGGGATTGATGAGTACGGTGCCATGGCTATTTTTGCGGCTACAGGGTTGATCGTATCCATGCCCGATTATCTGGGTTACGGAGCCTCATCCGATCAGCCCCACCCCTACGAACACGGGAAATCGCTTGCGGCTGCCAGTTACGATATACTCAAGGCCGTGGAGGAGTTTTTGGAAGTACAAAAAATAGAAAAAAGTGATAAGTGCTATCTGATGGGATATTCCGAAGGAGGCTATGCCGCACTGGCACTGCAAAAGTTGATGGAAGCATCGGGCGAAGATCGGATCACGGCTACCCTGGCTGGAGCAGGGGCCTATGACAAAACCGCTTTTAGCAAAGCGATTATCGGGCTGGACAAGCCCTTGGAGTTTATCGCCAACTATCTCTGGGTACTCCATACCTACAACCAGATCTACAGCACCCTAAAAAGACCCTGGAGCGACTATGTCAATGCGCCCTATGCACAGAGCTTGGAAGCTTTAGAAACCATCACTTCTTCTACCATTAATCAATTGATCGATGAGGGAAAACTGGAAACCAATCCCAAAAAACTCTTTAAAGAATCTTTGGTATCAGGGATCAACAATGGAAGTGATAATGCTTTGTTAGATGTCCTGGCGGATAACGACTTGCTGGATTGGACACCAAAAGCCCCTGTTTTTCTATATCACGGAACCGAAGACGATTTTGTCTTTCCCCTCAATTCGAGCAGTACCGCTCAAGCCCTAAATGCCAAAGGAGGAGAAGTAAGCTATATCCCATTGGAGGGCAAAGACCATTCAACGGCAGTTCTGGATTATTTCAGCAACTGTATGACTAAAATTTATGAATAGACACCAAAGTTTGGAAAATATGGGTCGATCAAGAACCCCCACAGCACTTTTGTGATTAATCTTAAAAGGATTACAATCCATTTAAATAGCTCAACACATTCTCCTGAATACGTTGAGCAATATGGGAGGTATCTGCCTTTACAAAACTTTCTCCGGTAATGTTTTCATACAACTCGATATAGCGTTCGGAGACGGAGTTGATGTATGGGTCAGACATAAAAGGAACTTCCTGCCCCTCAAGGCCTTGAAAGCCATTGGAGATCAGCCACTGTCGGACAAATTCTTTGGACAACTGTTTTTGTGGGGCTCCCTTGGCTTGGCGGTCGGCATAGCCCTCGGCATAAAAATAACGGGAAGAATCCGGGGTATGGATCTCATCGATCAAAACGATTTCACCTTTGGTGTTTTTACCGAATTCGTATTTGGTATCCACCAAAATCAAATCCTGTTTTCGGGCGATCTCGGTTCCTCTTTCAAAAAGAGCCCGGGTGTATTTTTCCAATTGGAGGTAGTCGGCTTCACTGACAATGCCCTGTTCGATGATGGCTTGGCGGGAAATGTCTTCATCATGGCCCTCTTCGGCTTTGGTGGCAGGGGTAATGATGGGGATGGGAAAAGCGTCGTTTTCGATCATGCCCCCGGGCATATCCACCCCACAGAGGCTTCTTTTTCCGGCTTTGTATTCCCTTGCGGCATGGCCGGAGAGATAGCCCCGGATGACCATTTCTACCTTAAAAGGGTCGCAGCGTTGGCCAATGGCCACATTGGGGTCGGGGGTGGCGGTCAGCCAGTTGGGTACTATGTCCTCGGTAGCGGCCATCATCTTGGTAGCGATCTGGTTGAGGATTTGCCCTTTGTAGGGAATTCCTTTGGGCATGACCACATCAAAAGCCGACAAGCGGTCTGAGGCCACCATGACCAGCAAATCGTTCTCCAGTTCGTAAACCTCCCTGACTTTGCCGTTGTAGTGGGACAACTGGCCCGGAAAATGAAAATCGCAATGGGTGAGTGTATTGATCAATGAAATTAATTATGATGTTCGATTCGTTTATAGGCATCGATGACTTTTTTGACCAAAGAATGACGGATCACGTCTTTTTCGTCCAAGGTAATGATACCGATGCCTTCTGTCTCTTTAAGGATCAAAAGGGCTTCTTTAAGACCGGAGATCACCCTGCGAGGCAGGTCGATCTGCCCGGGATCGCCGGTGACCATAAACTTGGCATTGCGTCCCATACGGGTCAAAAACATCTTCATTTGGGCGTGGGTAGTGTTTTGTCCTTCATCCAAGATCACAAAAGCATTGTCCAGTGTTCGTCCGCGCATAAAAGCCAATGGGGCAATTTGAATCGTCCCATTTTCGATATG
>JAAZUX010000136.1 GCA_018623955.1 Flavobacteriaceae bacterium
GGTAATCTTTTTGAAAATTCAGTATGTTGTTGATGTTGGCTCCGCGAAAACCATAAATACTTTGCGCATCATCTCCCACCACACAAATATTCTGAAATTTATCGGACAAGGCCCTTACGATCAGGTATTGTGAGTGATTGGTGTCCTGATACTCATCCACGAGGATGTATCGAAAACGTTCCTGATATTTGGCCAATACTTGGGGGTGCATATTCAACAACTCATTGGTTTTCAGCAAAAGATCATCAAAATCCATGGCACCGGCTTTAAAACAACGCTCTACATATTCTTTATAAATTTCCCCTATCTTGGGTCGTCGCGACATGGTATCGGCCTCTTGCAGTTCAGGATCATTATGATAGGCTTTAACAGTAATTAAGCTGTTTTTAAAAGAAGAAATACGGTTTCGGATCTGTTTGTATTTATAAATATCTTTATCCAGTCCCATTTCTTTGATGATGGAGGCGATCAAGCGATTGCTGTCTTGGGTATCATAGATGGTAAAATCTCGTGGAAAACCCAATTTATCGGCTTCCTGACGAAGAATTCGCGCGAAAACTGAGTGGAAAGTGCCCATCCACAAATTTTTGGCCTCCCCCTCTCCTACCAACTCGGCAATTCGGGCTTTCATTTCACGCGATGCTTTGTTGGTAAAAGTCAATGACAGAATAGAAAAAGCATCAACCCCCTGTTGCATTAAGTGGGCGATTCGATAGGTTAAAACCCGTGTTTTTCCAGACCCAGCTCCGGCAATCACCATAAGAGGGCCATCCTTGTGCAGCACAGGCTCAAGCTGCGTTTCATTGAGTTCTTTGAGGTAATCTGTGGGTATTTCGTTCACAATTTAAAATTAAGGCAATAATTAAACCCCAAGAAAGCCTCAGCGCTATAGTTATCCACAGCTTTTTATGAATTTTAAAACCGATTCTGAAATGGAAATGTTCTGCATATGCGTGACTGTCAAAATAAAAAGTTATTGTTGATCTGTTAATTTTAACTTCTAAGCATTTATTATTTTAACGCTTCCTTAAGTGGTAAGATATTATGTAATTACTAAGTTTGTAGTCCCATTGATTGCTTATGAAACTTACGGTTCTCTTCATTTTATTACTCACTCAAAATTGCCATTCCTCATGGACGGGTGAAGTCTTATCGATAGAATCGGGAATGTGCCTGGGTGATTGCCCTGTTTACTCCTTAAAACTTGAATCTGACGGTCATTTCGTTTTGACCCTGTCCCGAAACAAAATCACCAAGCAAGGAAAACTCAACCCCAAGGAGAAAAGGGAACTCCTTGATCTGCTCACTTCAATAGATTTTAAACACTCAAAAAAACAATACGGCAATCCACACATCCGTGACCTCCCAAAAATCACGATCACTTTCGGTAATTCGAAAATGGGTTTTGTAGGGAGGTTATCCGCTACTAAATCCTTACTAAAGTTGATCAAATGGGCAGATGATTTTCACCTAAAAAAACAAGTTATTAAATTATATCTCACTTAACCTAATCTTTAATCTTTATGAAAAAAAGATACTTAAGCCAGTTCTTACTATGGACGATCTCAATCGTTTTTATTATTACAAGTTGTAAAAAAAGCGAGTTTTTCAACCTGACAGCTACCATTTCATCCGACAACAATTATTTCGGAGCAGAAGAGGGACAATATGTCACTTTTAACATTAACCTGACTGATGAACTATCTGAGGATCTCCCTTTAGAAATGCAAATTGTAAGGGATCTTAAGACCGGATCTTATATCAATTTGGACGATGTAGAAGATTTCTATGAATACAGTTCAGATTTTGGAGACCAATGGAAACGGGTTCGTCCCAATCAGGTTATTATACCCAAATAAACAAAAGGGATTAAAATCAGGATGCTGGTTATAGACGACGACAAATTGGAAAACGATGAAGAATTTACAATGTTGATCAGGCCAAAAGTAGGAGGCATGTTTAAGTTGTCGGATGAGATTGCTCCCAAAAAAGTTTTTATCAAAGACAATGAACAAAACTATTACCCAAACTCACCGGGCTTAGCCTATGAGTTAATCAAAATAACGAATATAAATTGGTAGGCATTAATAGAACAATTGAGTTGGATCCTATTTTAAAGGAATATATCGATAATGGTCCGGAGGAAAATATATTAGAGGACATCAAAGCTCTCAACGATATTGGTAATATACCCGTTAATTTGTTGCATTTGGTCTATAGTTCTGATATACCATGGCAAGGTTATGTATTCAACAGAGGGATGGAATTAAACCAAAATGATTGGGAAATGGGGCTCAATCTGATCCTTGCCTACAATAAATGGAATGATGAGAGCCAGTCATTTGTACCTATGCCCTTAACTACACAGGGAGAACTTGGTTATACCATCGTTCACGAATTTGGCCACATCATGACCTTAAATGCTAAAACCGAAATAGACACTACTGTGAGAGAAAGAGAAAACTGTGATAATTTACTTCTTGAAGAGGGATGCTTCCATGATAATGCTGCTATTAACCTATTCAATAATGAATTTTATATATCTGATCAGAAATACAATGAACCGAATTTCGTAACAGAATACGCAAAAACAAATATAGCAGAAGACATAGCGGAAAGCTTTACATATTTTGTCGGACAAAAAAATATTAACAAGATCAATCAGGAAAGTTCAGGGGCGTTGAGAAAAATTAACCTTGTTGCGGAGTATGATCTTTTAAAAGAATTAAAAACACCATTTGTAAGTAAACTGAGCAGTGGACAAGAATTTTTTATTGTTGACAAACCCATTCATAAGTTCAATAGAACAAATGACGGAAAACTGATTTCCTGCACAGATTTCAAAACGATCAAAAAACTATTTGACAAGCATAAAAAACTTAGAAAATAGCTTGTCTTAACCGCCCCTTTTTCTCTTGAAAGGGGCTTTTTCTCTTAATTTTTGTGCGGCAAATTCAAATCCTGCTTGCCACCAAACTTCCATTTTTTCCTTATTAAATATCAATGAATTGGTTGTGAGTACTGTGGGAGTGTAAAACAAATTGACTTTGGCATTATAATCCTCAGCCATTAATTTTCCAATTTTTACATTTTGATATTCAATACGGTCGGCCATAAACCCAAATATGGTACTCAAAGCATCAAAAGGATTTCTGGAGGGCATCCTATTCAGATGAGGAAATTCAGTGTCTAATAATATGGCATCAACCTCGGTTGCACCACAGCGCAAAGCTTCCTCAATGGGAATGATGGTTCCCAAACCCCCATCGCCATACTCACAACTGTTTTTGGTGGCCAGTGTCATAAAAGGGACATAATTACATGAAATCCAAATCCAATCCACGTAATCTTCATAGTTGCATTCACTCATTTTTTTGTATTCCACTTTGTTGGTTGATAAATTGGAGACCGTAATGACCACCTCTTTGGCAGCGATTTTAAGAGCTTCAAATTCATCGGGTGTGATACTGTTCAAAATCAACTCTCTTAAATGGTTGCTTTCTCCAAAAGTTTTTTTTCCTTTTATGAAATTTTTAATTACATTAAAATGATGAATACCAATGGTTTGTATCCCATTAATTGATTTATTAGTAAAAGGGCAATTGTCAAAGATGCTTTCTTGGTTTACCTCCGTAAAACCTTTTTTAATTTTTTCAATTTTATTCAATGCCAGGTGACTGACCAGCAGACTACCTGTGGATGAGCCCAAATACAAATCGTACTTTCTGCCCTGCACTCGAATCAAGTGTTCGGCAACTCCGCCTGCAAAAGCTCCTTTGCTTCCACCCCCCGAAATGACCAATGCTTTCATTTCAACCTATTTTATCCCAAATTAAGGGAAGTTTTAAACA
>JAAZUX010000137.1 GCA_018623955.1 Flavobacteriaceae bacterium
GAAATGAAAAAGAAGGGCACGTATACCGTGGAATCTCTTACAGCACCACCGAAATTCAAAGAAGATACTTATCTATAGTAGTCTCCGAACCTTTTGTAGAAAAAACAATCAACGCCATTCTTTCCACTGCTGCAACAGACAAAGTGGGAGATGGTAAAATATTCATTTTACCCGTTGAAGAAGCCTACAGAATCAGAACCGGAGAAAAAGGAAACGACTCATTAAACTAACACACAAATAATTATGGAAACTACAATTTTAACAGTAAACAATGTATGGATGATGGTCTGTACAGCCCTGGTATTTTTTATGCACTTGGGATTCTCTTTTTTGGAAATCGGACTGACCCGACAAAAAAACACCATCAATATTTTATTTAAAAACTTTTTTGTAATCACCGTAGGATTGCTCTTGTATTGCATTGGTGGTTTTAACCTCATGTACCCCGGATTTGAAGACGGAGACATGGGTTTACTCAAATTCGCAGGATTTGGTATCTCTGCTCCTGAAGGAGGAATGGGATTTGGATACGCTGACGGTGGTTACACCTGGTGGACCGATTTCCTTTTCCAGGGTATGTTTGCTGCTACTGCAGCCACCATCGTTTCCGGAGCAGTTGCTGAGCGTATCAAATTATCAGGTTTTATGCTTTTTGCTATACTCTACGTCGGGCTTATTTATCCCATTGTAGGAGCCTGGAAATGGGGTGGTGGATTCCTCGACGCATGGGGATTCTACGATTTCGCTGGTTCTACATTGGTTCACTCTGTAGGGGGTTGGGGTGCTTTGATCACCATATACCTCTTGGGGGCCAGGATTGGCAAATTTGACAAAGATGGAAAGCCAAAAGCTTTACCCGGTCACAATCTACCCATAGCCTCTGCCGGTGTATTCATCCTTTGGTTGGGATGGTTTGGATTTAACGGAGGTTCAGTACTGTCTGCTGATCCGGAATTGACTTCTTTGACCTTGGTAACCACTTCATTGGCCGCAGCTGCTGGAGGTGTTGCAGCTGCTTTCTTTTCTAACCTGCTCTACAAAAACTACGATTTGACCATGTTCATGAACGGAGTTTTGGGAGGATTGGTAGGAATTACAGCCGGTGCAGACCAAATGAGCCCCACCGATGCCATCCTGATTGGATTGATCGCTGGTGTTATTGTAGTATTGGGTATTGCATTGATTGACAAGCTCAAATTGGATGACCCCGTAGGTGCTGTTGCAGTTCACTTGATCTGCGGTATTTGGGGAACCCTAGCCGTGGGAATCTTTGGAGCTATGGCAGGGTTTGATCAATTTTTAGTTCAATTGATCGGTGTCGGAATTGTCGGTGCTTTTTGTGTCGCCACATCTTTCATCATACTTCTGATCGTCAAAGCAACCACTGGATTGAGAGTGGACAAGGAAGAGGAAATAAACGGTCTCGACCTTTCAGAACATGGAATGGAAGCTTACGCTGACTTTAGGATCAACGAAGGTTAATTTACATCCATTATTAACGAGAAAAAGCCTCCATCGAATGGAGGCTTTTTTGATTTAGTTCAATTAAATCTATGAATTTATTGCACTAAACAGGCGAATCCCTATTTTTGAAAAAACATATTTATGAATCAAATCACTTTACTGATGTACTGCGCTGATCAGAAAGGAATCATTGCAGCAGTGACGAACTTCATTCATCAAAGTCAAGGAAATATTACCTATATCGACCAATATGTAGATCGACCCAATGCCGCATTTTTTATGCGCGTGGAATGTGATTTAAATGGCAATGATTTCAACTTTCAAGATTTTAAGGATCAATTTCACCAAGACTTAGGGAAGCGTTTCTCCCTTCATTGTGATTTTTATCTAAAAAATCAAAAACCAAAAATGGCCGTTTTTGTTTCCAAATACGACCACTGTCTCTACGATATACTGGCCAAACAACAATCCAGTGAATTGGCTGCGGAGATTCCTTTTATTCTGAGCAATCACCCAGATCTTGAAATCATTGCCAAACGCTTTGACATTCCATTTTACCACATTCCTGTCAACAAAGACAATAAGCCTGAGGCAGAAGCAAAACAATTGGCACTACTCAAAGAACATCAGGTAGACTTTATCGTGCTGGCCCGTTACATGCAAATTGTTTCTCCTACACTGATCGACCAATACACACACAAAATTATCAACATACACCATTCTTTCTTACCCGCTTTTCCTGGGGCCAAACCCTATCACTCGGCCTTTGAACGTGGTGTAAAGATCATTGGAGCTACCAGTCACTATGTCACCGAAGAATTGGATGCAGGCCCCATCATCGAGCAAGACATTGCTCGAGTCACCCACCTAAACTCTATTGCAGATTTTATCGAAAAAGGAAGAGACTTGGAACGAATCGTTCTGCTTCGTGCACTCAAATTACATGTCAATCGCAAAGTAATGGTCTATGGAAACAAGACCGTGGTCTTTTCTTAAACTTTATCCTCCAAGAACGACAGCATTCCATCGTTAAAATTTTTGGGCTTTTCCACATTGACCACAT
The DNA here is from genome assembly GCA_018623955.1 of Flavobacteriaceae bacterium. Next base: position 2,528 of record JAAZUX010000137.1, read on the forward strand.
GACCACATTCTTCCAAAACCAATAACTGGGAAAAAGGATGACTTTCGGTGACCTTTCGAACAGAGGGAAGAAACATATAATCTTGATCACCCATGATGTATAGCGTGGGGATATCCACCGTAACTTTTCTAAAAATCCTCAACTTGGGGATGATCTCTGAAGTAAGTTTAAACCATCTAATAAACTCCTTTTGATAGAGTTTTTTGGCTTCGCGTATAAACAAAATACGGGACTCTTTATGGTTTCTATTGGGCATGATGATAAAAGCAAAAAACCGATACAGCCACATATAAGGTAAAACAGATTTGGTGGCATTACCAAAATACATGAGGATCCTTGATCTTAAATTCAACTCCAATATTGCACCTCCCATAATCATTTTATCCACACGCTTGGGCTGCATTTCGGCAAGCTGACGGATGAGAATGGTACCTAGAGAGATCCCTACAAAATGAGACTTTTCTATTTTAACATGATCCATTACTTCGAAAATATCCTCGGCTATGGATTCAAAAGAATACTTGGTTTTAAAAGGGTTTTGGATCAAATCTTTAGAAGCACCATGACCCCGCAAGTCGATCAGTAAAAGATTGAAATTCTTTGAGAAAAATCGGATTTGCTTAAACCAAATGGCACTGCTCCCCCCTGCCCCATGAATAAAAGTTATCCAACTTGCATTTTCTTTTTTAGCCTTATAGATACTGTAATGCAACATTATACAATCCCTTTTTGATGGAGGTGAAAAGCCATTTGTTCCTGTAAACCTTTGGCCACACTACCGGCTACTTGATCAAAATCACTTCCCGTAGAAGCGTATAGGATTCCCCTTGACGAATTGACCAGCAACCCACATGTATCGTTCAGACCATTGACTGCCACCTCCTCCAAACTTCCTCCTTGGGCTCCCACACCGGGAATCAACAAAATAGAATCGGGAATCAATGTTCTTATTTTTTGCAGTGCTTTTGCCTTAGTTGCTCCTACCACATACATCAGTCGATCTGCGTTTCGCCATTTTTTTGACCGCTCAATGACCTGTTCATATAAGGGTTTTCCCTCTGTATTGAGCAATTGAAAATCCGAGGCTCCTTCATTGGAGGTCAAGGCCAACAATATGGCGTGCTTTCCCTTGTACTCTAAAAAAGGCTCAACGGAATCTTTACCCATATAGGGTGCAATGGTAACCGAATCAAATTCTAACTGTTCGAAATAAGCCTTCGCATATCGCTTTGAAGTATTGCCTATGTCCGCCCGTTTGGCATCGGCAATGGTAAATATTTCAGGATACTGTTGATTTAAAAATTCCATTACTTTTTCAAGTGA
>JAAZUX010000138.1 GCA_018623955.1 Flavobacteriaceae bacterium
ATTAAAATGTCATAACTGCTGGTGAGGGAAGTATAAAAAGCGGTTGATCCTCCAAAAAGGTATCCTGAAGCGCATCGCAGTCTGAAACTGTTTTTGAGGAAGGCCAAAGCAGCCGAAAGTCTGTTGGGGTTGAGTTGAGCAGTATCGTCGGCAAAAAAGATGTGACTGTAGATCCCTGTCAGACTCAACCGTTCCTTTCGATCCAAAAAAAGAGAATATCCACTGCTGATCGAAACAAAATCCCACTTGGGATCGAGTTCGCTGAAATAGGCTGATCCCAAACTGACAAAAAAGTTTTGCCCTCTCATATAACTGATGCTGGGGGTAAAACCAAACTGCTTGATGTCAAAATCCCGTCCGGCAAAAAATACGCTTTCATCAAATGAAAAGTTGGTGTATAAATAATTGGTTTTTGATAAGTCCACCAACAAACTGTCGGTAGAGAAGAATTCGTCCATGACGCTGTCCAGAATGGCGTCTTCTTCTTCGGTTTGCGAAAAAATATAAAGGTGTGCCAAAAAAAAGCCGACGAAGAGGAACTTTTTCATTGACTAAATATAGTAAAAGGAAAAAATTGAAGATCAAACCAATAGATTTAAAACCTATTGTTTGGGTTTGGGTTTCATTTTCTTAACCCGTTGCTTTACGTTTTGTTTCTTTTCCTTTAGCTTTTCTCTCCGCCCATCGAATCCGGATTTGTAGTCTTTGAGCTTTTCCCTGCGCTCTTTGATGTTTTTCTTGCGGAGTTTTAGGGCTGTTTTTTGTTTTTCGGTCAGGGACTTGGAAAAGGCATCCTTGAGTTTTTTCAAAGACTCACGATTGCCTTTAAGAGCCTCTTTTTGGTTAGCGGTAAGTGTTTTCATGAGGGCCTGCTGTCTTTCTTTCATGGAAAGTGAGTTGTCCTTGAGCAGACTTTTTTGTTCCTCAGAAAGGGAATTTCTGAAAGCTTCTCTGTTTTGTTTGACCAATTCCCTTTGGGATTCGATCATCTCCAATTGCTTGGGCGTATAGATCTTGGGAGGAGTTTTGTCTTGGGCCACCAAACCACCAAACCACAAAGTGGTGAGTAACAACAGAGCATATGTGGTTTTACTTTTTTTCATTTTTAATTGACTGAACTCAAAACATATTGTTCTTCAAACCATTCATCAAATTCGTTATCCTCTACAAACAGGGATTCGATCATGGTTTGATCCGCCAGCAGATCTTGTTGGGAATCCTTGATGCTTACCTTGGCTTGTTCTGTAAAAGAGTTTTGGGAACCTATATAGAAAGTGGCAGCCAGAAGTATGATAAAGGAAGCCGCGATCCCATATTGCCAGAAGAGACGGAAAACAGTGGTGTTTTTGGAGGGTATAGAGGACTGATCCCTTGCCAAAGATTCAAACTTTTCAGACCAAACCAGATCCTTGTCTTTTTCTAATGGAATTTCCACTTTAGAAAAAAGATCGTCGATCTCCCCATCCGTAAACTGTTCTTTTTTACTCATCTTTGATTTAGGTTTTGTTTTAATGTTTCCATAGCCAATCGAATGCGCTTTTCAATTGCTTTTTGAGACAAATTTAATATTTCTGAAATTTCTTTATGCGTGAGTCCTTGCATCTTATTCATCAACAGGGCTGTTTTTTGTTTCTCCGGCAATTGGTTTAAGGCTTTTTGAAATAGTACTTTTTTTTCCAAAAGATCATCATTGTTGTCTGACTCCCGGATCAATCTCAAATCTATACTTTTTGTGTACTCTTTTTCTACTTTTTTTCTTCGGATGTGGCTGATGAACTCGTCAGTGGCCATTTTAAAGAGCAAGCTCTTGATATTGCCCGAGGCAATCTCTATTTTTTTGGTCCAAACCTTCATGAATACATTTTGAGCAATGTCTCCAGACAAATCCTGATCCCCCGATCGGTAGATGAGGTAGCGTCTGAGGTCGTCAAAGTGCGCATCATAAATCATTTTAAAATCTTTGGCCGTCAACTTTTAACTCCTTAAATCCAATTCCCAAGATAAGTTTTATCAAAGGAATTGGACCGGAAAATTGACAGATAATTACAAACAAAACTTATTTCTTTTCTCTTTTCTTTTTCTTTTTCAATATATTTTTAAAGCGGTCTCCTCTTTTTAGGGTCTTCAAATCTACGGTTTCAACCTCACCATCTTTGGTTATTTCAACCAAAGTATCACAAGTTCCATCTCCAAAATTAGTGGTAATGGTTTGCGCACCGTCGTTGGTGACCTTGATCCCCTCTACCGGGACTTTTCCTCTTTTTCTTTGTCCTTCACCAAAACAGTCGTAAACAAATTTGATGGGAGTAGTGATTTCAATGGAAAAGCTAACACCTTCGGTACTGACTCCAGATTTGCTACCACTGAGGGTGCTGTATTGCTTCTTATCGTTTTCCAAGTGAATGTAACGGGTCATATCAGCACTTTTGGTTTTAAAAGTCCCGTCTTCGTATATCATTTTTCCGTCAGTTAACGTAGTTCGCATGGTTTTACTTCCATTTTCATCTATGGATAAAATTTCGGTTCTTCGGGTTCCTTCGATTTTAACCCCGTTTAGGTAGAAATCATCATAGCTAACTTGTCTAAAACTTCCGGTTTCTCCCTGAGTTTCTGAGTAAGTAACAATCATGGTTCCACTGCGAGTCTGGCCACGCTTTCCCTCACATTCTTCGGAGAAAGTAATGGTCTTGGTGTTGTTCTCTTCATCTACAACCACACTTGCACAGTCTCCGTATTTATCCCCTTTAAATTTTTTAGGTTCTTTATCTGAGGCAGTGTCAGCAGATCGTGCACTCATCGCATTGTAACTCAAATCAAAACTTTCTGATACTAAGTCGTCGATGTCCTCCTCAAAGGCAATGGAATTGATGGTTTCCACAACAGTAGTCGTGCTTAGGTTTTCTGAGAAACCACTTACTCCGTCCTCGGAGCAGGAAGTCATCAAACCAAAACTCAATGCCAACAGGGTAAATTTTTTCATTTTCATAACAATTTCTTTTTTGATTACACCCATAACCCGATTCAGAAATTAAATACCCTACTTTTTTTAAAAAAACTTATACTGTAGTGAAAATATGCTTCGTCGATACCCTCTAACTGGTTGACAAAAGATCAGTAAATCATATATTTGCTTACTATATATAATCATGAATATCCGCCTCCAAGAATACACAGCACTTTTTTACCGCATCTTTCTTGTTTATTTGTGCTATTTCTTTTGCAGGCTAATGTTTGTTTATTTCAATAATGACTTGGTTCAGGTAAAATCGATCTCCCAACTGGCTGAATTGTGCTATTACGGTCTGCGTTTTGACAATGTCGCCATTGTTTACTCCAATATGATTTTTATCCTGATGTCGATCATTCCATGGAAAAAAACAACCTACCCATTATATCAAAAAGTGGTTTTTTGGGTCTATTGGCTTTGCAATGCCTTTTTTCTATCTTTGAATTTTATTGACTTTGCTTATTATCGGTTCAATCAAAACCGATTGATGAATAATTTTTTGGAGGTGATTGAGTTTGAAAGCAACAAAACCGGTTTGCTTCTACATTTTGCTTGGGTGTATTTGCACCTCATCATTCTATTTATCGCCATGCTCTATCTGCTGGCTTTGGCCTATAAAAGGGTAAAGATCTATCCCTTAATGATAGAAAATTATTGGCGTTACGGTCTCAGCTCTGTTGTTTTGTTTTTTGGAAGCATTGCGCTTTTTGTTTTGGGGGCTCGTGGGGGTGATTTCAAAAAGAGTACCCGTCCCATTACCCTGATCGATGCCATGGACAATGTGAGAACCCCACAACAGGCCGATGTGGTTCTCAGCAGTACCTTTACACTTCTTAAGAC
>JAAZUX010000139.1 GCA_018623955.1 Flavobacteriaceae bacterium
CTGGCAGTCAAAGGGTTTTGGGGGTCAAACAGCCATTGGGTGAGTCCCAATCTGTTCTTTGGAAAACGTTCATCAAATTTTAGAATGTTATCGGGCATTCCTCCACGTACTTCAGTAGTTGTTGGTGCATCGTAGGCTCCGCGATTGAGAATATAAGTTTTGCGTAAATCCTCCACCTCTTCCATCACCATCACCTCCAGCTCAGGAATGCTGTCAGGCCATCTTACAAAAGCAAGTTCGGTATCGACCAATTCCTGATTCAACTTGATTTTGGGTGAAGCGACTTCTTGATAACCGATCCTGCCTTTCTCTTCCAATCTATTGAAAAAGCTGTAAAGGTTAAAAAAATCTTTTTGGGAAAGCTCATCGTATTTGTGGTCGTGACAGCGTGCACACTCCATGGTCAGCCCCATAAATGATTTAGCCGTTGTAACGGTTCTATCGGCAACGTACTCCACGCGATATTCTTCCTCGATCACACCCCCCTCCTGGGTAATCATATGATTGCGGTTAAATCCTGTAGCCAATATATGTTCCTTGGTCGACTCAGGGAGCAAATCGCCAGCCAGCTGCCAGGTAACAAATTGGTCATAAGGAAGGTTTTTATTGTAGGCATGAATCACCCAATCCCGCCACGGCCACATATATCGCTGGGTATCGTCTTGATATCCATTGGTGTCCGCATAGCGGGCAATATCCATCCAAATCGATGCCATACGCTCTCCATAAGAAGAGGATTGGAGTAGATCATCCACCACTTTTTCATATGCATTTTCGCTTTCATCCTCAAGAAATTGATCGATTTCACTCACGCTGGGTGGAAGTCCGCTAAGGTCAAAATACAAGCGCCGAAGCAACATCTCCTTGGGTGATTTGGGTGCCGGTTTCAATCCTTTTTTATCCATTTGATTAGAGACAAAACGGTCAATGGTATGGGTACTCCAAGCATCAAAATTACCCGCTGGAGGTTCATTTTTTAAAGGAGGAATATAGGCCCAGTGGTTTTCCCATTCGGCACCTTGTTCAATCCATCTCTCGATGATTTTTTTGTCTCTTTCAGTCAACACCAAATTGGATTCCGGTGGAGGCATTTGATGGGAAGCTTTGGTAGATCGTATCCTGTCAACCAATTCACTCTTGGAAACCTCACCGGGAAAAATAATCTGTTTATTCGGATCCTCCTCACTCGTTCTGTACCAGAGATCACTGGTGTCCAGCCTGAGGTTACCCTCTACAGATTTGGGATCCGGGCCGTGGCAGGTGTAGCACTTATCCGAAAGAATCGGTTTTACATCAAAATTGTAACTGATATGCTCAGGGATGGCAGTTGCAATAGTCTTTGCCTCTTCAGAGCTAACCATCACCAAAGTTTCACTTTGGGGTTGGCTGTTGAAACGAGTTTTTAATACATAAGCCAAAGCAAATGCAACTATAAAGTAAAGTATGGATGACCGCACTATTAAATCCTTTTGTTAGAAATTTGATAAAATTTAATTTAAAAATAAGAAGATTTTTTTCAACTTATTCATTAAAAATTCATCTCATAAAGTTTACAAAATTTACAAAATTTACAAAAAAAATTACGGTACAGTATCCTGCTCTGGCCTGCATTTTGAGTTAATTAAAATTCAGAAATAAAACTTAACTCTTTTTAGGAGTTAAACAGCGGTCTCCCCTCCATCAATCCCTTGACCTCATCAGCAATTGTTGCAATGTTTTCAGCGTTCTCAGGGTCAGAGATCACACGATCGATCAAATCCACAACCGTTTCCATATTCTCCTCTTTTAGCCCGCGCGTAGTGATGGCTGCAGTACCAAATCGGATACCGGAGGTAACAAAGGGAGATTTATCGTCAAAAGGGACCATATTTTTGTTGGCGGTGATCTCCGCCTTTACCAAGGCCTGTTCAGCGGCTTTTCCAGTGATATTCTTATTTCGCAAATCGATCAGCATCATATGGTTGTCTGTTCCCCCCGAGATCAAGTTATAATCTCTTCTGACGAAAGCTTCTGCCATCGCATTGGCATTCTTTTTAACCTGTTCCATATAGGCTTTAAATTCAGGTTTAAGGGCTTCTCCGAAAGCCACTGCTTTAGCTGCTACTACATGTTCTAACGGGCCTCCCTGATTACCGGGAAAAACCGCCATATCCAGCAAGTGTGACATCTTTCGTGGCGTACCGTTCTTAAGGGTAATTCCAAAGGGATTGTCAAAGTCCTCCCCCATCAAGATCAGTCCTCCTCGGGGCCCCCTAAGGGTCTTGTGGGTGGTGGTGGTCACCACATGACAGTGAGGAATAGGATCAGAGAGTAATCCTGTGGCGATCATTCCGGAGGGGTGTGAAATATCGGCCAATAGGAAAGCGCCTACTTCATCTGCAATGGCCCGAAACCTCTTAAAATAAATATCTCTTGAATAAGCCGAAGCTCCCGCAATGATCATTTGGGGTTGCACCTCTTGGGCAATGGCCAGTATATTGTTGTAATCCAATCTGCCTGTATCTTCCTGAACACCGTAAAAATTAGCTTTGTACAAACGACCGGAAAAATTAACCGGAGAACCGTGGGTAAGGTGTCCACCGTGAGATAAATCAAACCCCAAAATTTTGTCTCCGGGTTTTAAAAAAGCGTGAAAAACCGCCGTGTTCGCCTGCGATCCCGAGTGCGGCTGTACGTTGGCATAGGCTGCACCAAACAACTCCTTGGCGCGATCTATCGCAATCTGTTCGATTTGATCCACTACCTCACATCCACCATAGTAGCGTTTGCCCGGGTAGCCCTCTGCATATTTATTGGTCAATACTGATCCTGTAGCCTCCATTACGGCAGGACTGGTAAAGTTTTCAGAAGCGATCAACTCTATACCATGCAACTGGCGTTGTTCTTCCGAATCGATCAAATCAAAAATTCTAGTGTCTCGTGCTGTCATCGTTCCTTTAATATTGTGATACAAAAATACGGTTTTAATAAAAGTTTGATTATTTATTACTCAATTAAAATTCAAATGTTTTGAACAGTAGGATCAAAAAAATAAACAAGCATTAATAAGTATTTGAATTTCATGATATTAATTAAACTTTTAAGTTAATCATGGAAAACTAAGGTATAGAAGACCTTAAGATCGACCTTTTCACCTTTCCTGTTTTTTAAAAGTTTTCATAAATGGTTGAAGTATTTTCAGTTCAAATCTCCATTGCAAAATCAACAGCCTAAAATGTTGTAAAAATCGCAATGAATATTCATAAATATGTTACTTAAAAAAGATTTATAAATATAGTAAGTATATGAATTTCAAACTATTAAAAAACTTTTTAAATTTAAAACCCAAACCAGAAAATAAATACAATAATTTAACCTGCATGAAGATCCTACAAAAATCTCAAATTCAGGAGGCTGACCGCCAAACCATATGCTTGGAGCCCATTGCCTCTATTGAATTGATGGAAAGGGCAGCAAAAGCTTGTTTCCAATGGATTTGCCAACACAACAATATCGATCAAAAGTTTACCCTGCTGTGTGGTACCGGCAACAATGGGGGGGATGGACTGGCACTGTATCGAATGCTTCGCCAAAAAAAATACTCCTGTACCCTCTTTGAATTTCCATTAGGAAAAACACCCAGCGAGGATTACAGTCAGAACAAGTTGAAAATCGGTAAAGAAAATATTAATGCATTAACCTCTGAATCTTTATCAAAAATCCAAAAGGATGAAATTATAATCGATGCCTTGTTGGGTACGGGACTCAATCGGCCAGTAAAAGGAACATTAAAAACCATTATTCAGACCCTCAATGCACTGCCCAATACAATATTGTCCATCGACATCCCCTCC
>JAAZUX010000140.1 GCA_018623955.1 Flavobacteriaceae bacterium
TCCCTTTATTGTTGATATCAAAGGAAATTTGTTTTAAAAAAAATGGTTAAAAGAATTGTTCTATTTGCCTCTGGTTCGGGCACCAACGTTGAAAATATCATTAAATTCTTTGAACAGAATCCTCAAGTGGAGGTGGTCAATGTCTTCACCAACAATTCAAAAGCAGGTGTCATTGACCGTATTCGACCGATGAAAATTCCTGTAAATGTTTTTGATAAAGCTCAATTGAATAGTGGAGTTTTGGGCCGGCAAATAAAGCTTTTGAATCCCGATTTGATTGTTTTGGCCGGATTTTTACTCAAAATACCGATGGATTTCATCAATGCTTTTACTGATAAAATCATTAACATCCATCCCTCGCTACTCCCCAAACATGGCGGTAAAGGCATGTATGGGGATCGGGTACATCAATCGGTTAAAGAAGCTGGAGACCATGAAACCGGTATCAGCATTCACTACGTCAATGAAAACTATGACGAAGGATCCATCATTTTTCAGGCCAAAGTGGAAGTGGGTGATCAAGACAGCATCCACGAGATTGCCAACAAGGTTCACCAATTGGAATACAAATACTTTCCTGAAGTGATTCAAAAAATTTTATTGCCACAAGATGTCGGGTAGAATTAACATTTATACCGATGGGTCTTCACTGGGAAATCCCGGCCCTGGGGGTTATGGGATCATCATGGAATGGGAGGGGAAGCAGTATGTAAAGGAATTTTCTGAGGGTTTTAGGTTGACGACAAACAATCGCATGGAGCTTTTGGCAGTCATTATTGCCTTAGAAACGCTGAAAATGCAACCCATGGAAGTTATGGTTTTTTCAGATTCGAAGTACGTAATTGATGCGGTTCAGAAAAAATGGGTATTTAATTGGGAGAAAAAAGCATTTAAAAACAAAAAAAACCCTGACCTGTGGAAACGCTATCTGAACATTCACAGGAGACACCGCGTAAGCTTTCAATGGATTAAAGGACACAATGCTCATCCTCAGAACGAACGGTGTGATCAATTGGCGGTAAAAGCGGCCAAACAGTCCCCTGTAAATATTGATGCCTTCTTTGAGCATAATCAAAACAAATCCGATCCCTCCCAGCCCTTTGAAAACTCTTAAATAAATCTTTAGGTAAATAACCAATAAGCCCTGCTAAGTTTATTATTTTTGCTATATGAATAATAAATTATTGGTGGTAGGTACAATGGCCTACGACGCCATTTCAACCCCCTTTGGAAAAGTCGACAAAATATTAGGTGGCGCCGCCACTTATATCGGCTTGTGTGCCTCCCGATTTTCTTTAGACTGCGGAATTGTATCTGTGGTAGGTGAGGATTTCGAAAATGAGCATTTAGAATTGTTGAAAAACCACGGGATTGACCTCTCGGGTGTGGAAATAGTCCCCGGTGGGGCTACTTTTTTTTGGAGTGGGGAATACCACAATGATCTGAATACCAGAACCACTTTGGACACCCAACTTAATGTTTTGGAAAATTTTAGCCCAAAGATTCCGGAGCATCTGAAAAGCCCCGACATTGTCATGTTGGGTAATTTATCCCCGGATGTTCAGTTGCAAGCATTGGAACAGTTGAATGCCAAGCCCAAACTAATAGTTTTGGACACCATGAATTTTTGGATGGAACACTTTAGATCCGGATTGGATCAAGTGATTGCAAAAGTAGATGTGATTTCCATAAACGATGAAGAAGCCCGACAGTTGACCGGAGAATATTCCTTGGTCAAAGCCGCCGCCCAAATTCATCAAATGGGTCCCGAATATGTGATCATCAAAAAAGGAGAACACGGTGCCTTACTTTTTCATAATCATGAAGTTTTTTGTGCTCCGGCCCTTCCCTTGGAGGAGGTTTTTGACCCTACCGGTGCGGGCGATAGTTTTGCCGGCGGATTTACCGGATATTTGACCCAAACGGGAGATATTTCTTTTAATAACATGAAATTGGCTGTCATATACGGATCAGCCATGGCTTCTTTTACTGTTGAAAAATTCGGAACGGAAAACTTGGTCAATTACACCCCCGCCATGATGGCAGCTCGCCTCAAAGCTTTCAAGGAATTAACTACATTTGAGATTGAGATTGAATAAAGCAAACCATTTTATAATATGAGTGACGCCATAAAGCACGAGTGTGGAATCGCAATGATCCATTTAAAAAAAGACCTTCATTACTTTAAAGAAAAGTATGGTACTGCTATGTATGGCATCAATAAAATGTATTTGATGATGGAAAAACAGCACAATCGGGGGCAAGATGGTGCTGGTTTGGCTTGTGTTAAATTAAATATGAGTCCCGGCCAACGCTATATTGCCAGGGTGCGTTCCAACGGTCAACAACCCATTCAAGATATTTTCCATAAGGTTAATAAAGGCGTAAAACAAGCGAGTAAACAACATCCAGATTTGTTGGAAAATGTCGATCAGTTCAAACAAGATGTTCCTTTTGCTGGAGAGTTACTGCTCGGTCATCTGCGCTATGGAACTTTTGGAAAGAACAGCATTGAAAGTGTGCATCCTTTTTTGAGACAGAACAATTGGATGCATCGAAATTTGATCGTTGCTGGGAATTTTAACTTGACCAATGTTACTGAACTTTTTGATACTTTGGTAGAACTGGGACAACATCCCAAAGAAAAAGCCGATACCATCACTGTAATGGAAAAAATTGGACATTTTTTGGATGATGCTGTGGCCAAAATATATAAGAAACTTAAGAAAGAAGGTTTTACAAAAGCAGATGCTTCCCCTCAGATTGCAGAGCGCCTCAGTATGAAAAAGGTGTTGCGTAAAGCTTCTAAGAAATGGGATGGGGGCTATACCATTGCAGGGCTATTGGGACATGGCGAATCTTTTGTTTTCAGAGATCCTGCTGGGATCCGACCTGCCTTCTACTACGACGATGATGAAATATTGGTGGTTGCATCCGAAAGGCCTGCCATTCAAACGGTTTTTAATGTAGCTTTTGAGGATATTCAGGAACTGCCTCCGGGCTGTGCCTTACTGACCAAAAAATCTGGGGCTGTAAAATTGAGCCAAATTCAGGAAGCTGTGGCACCCAAGTCCTGTTCTTTTGAGCGAATTTATTTCTCCCGAGGAAGTGATGCTGAAATTTACAAAGAGCGTAAAAAATTGGGAAGATTGCTGTTTCCTCAAATCCAAAAAGTCATTGACAACGATCTAGAAAATACGGTATTCTCCTTTATCCCCAATACCGCCGAAACCTCTTTCTACGGTCTTTTGGGTGCTGTTCAAGACAATATTGTCCAATTGCTGAAAAACAGTATACAAAACAAAAAAAATCTCCAAAACGGGGAGCTTGAAAAGCTGTTTTCCTTGCGTCCCAGAATTGAAAAAATAGCCATCAAAGATGCCAAACTGAGAACTTTTATTACCGAAGATGCCAGTAGGGATGATCTTGTGGCTCACGTATATGACGTGACCTATGGGGTCATCAAACCTACAGACAACTTGGTGATCATCGACGACAGTATTGTTAGGGGAACCACATTAGAAAAGAGTATTTTGAAAATGTTGGATCGGCTCAACCCCAAGAAAATCATTATTGTTTCCAGTGCACCTCAGATCCGTTATCCCGATTGTTATGGAATAGACATGGCCAAAATTGACAACTTTATTGTTTTCAAGGCCACCCTCAAGCTTCACGAAGACCAGAATACTTTAGAACAAACTTTGGACAGCATTTACAACAATTGCAAACGCAATCAAGATTATCCATTGGAGAAGGTCGAAAATTGTGTTAAAGCGCTTTATGAACCTTTTTCCAATGAGCAAATTTCAGCCAAAATTGCACAAATGCTTAA
>JAAZUX010000141.1 GCA_018623955.1 Flavobacteriaceae bacterium
ATCGTTTGATGTATCGATGGGGCTTATCCAACGGTAAAAGTGTCGTTCAAACAGAACGCGATGCCAAGCGCCTATTTCCAAAAAACAGATGGAATGAGCTGCATCTTCAAATCATATGGTACGGAAGGGAATACTGTCCGGCCAGAGGTTGGAAAATTGAAAAGGACATCATCACAAACACCATCGGTCGTAAATCGGTCATCAAAAAACTGTTGAAAAACTAAATATCAGTCTGTTTTATCTGAATCCTTGACCGCTTTTTTGTTTTGCTCGTAGTATTTGGAAAAAGCCAAAATACGCCGAATAACCAGTGGGCGAGGTCCGTTTTCGAGATTTTTTTTAGAGTAATTTTGCTCCATTCAATGGTATTTACCCTAATAACGAAAAGAAAGACTGAAAATTGTCTAGTGGGTCAGAAGAATTTGATTGTCCTCAATCATTTTTCTTAGGTTAATGATGGCATATCTCATCCTGCCTAAGGCAGTATTGATACTTACCCCGGTGATTTCAGCAATTTCTTTAAAACTCATATCTCTGTACAAACGCATGTTCAAAACTTCTTTTTGATCTTCCGGAAGCTCGGTAATGAGGTTTTGCAGATCATTTACAACCTGATCTTTAATTAAATTGTTTTCTGCGTTGGGAGCATTGTCTGTGATAAACTGAAAAACATCATAATCATCACTGGCCTCAAATTTTGGCATACGATTGGATTTTCTAAAATAATCGATGATTAAATTATGGGAAATACGCATCACCCATGAGAGAAACTTTCCTTCTTCATTGTACACCCCATTTTTGAGGGTTTTAATGACCTTTATAAAAGTTTCTTGGAAAATATCTTCTGCAATATCCCTATTGAGAACTTTAGAAAAAATAAAATTGTAAATTTTAGATTTGTGCTTGTAGATCAGTATCTCCAAAGACTTTTCGTCTCCTGAAATGTAATTACTAACCAAGTGAGCATCGGTTTGTTGAAGAAGTTGAGAGGTGTGCATAAACTACTTTTTTTCAGCAGTGCTGTTTTAAACGAAACAATACGATTTAAAAGTAGTTTTGTGCTATAGGCAGTTGTTATTTTTAACAAATATAATCATATTTTTAATGAAAATCAAAAAATCGGTTCTTTCATAGGTCTAAATCTACCTTTAAAAAGTCTGAATTCAGCCTTCGTCATTCCTTGTTAGATATTCGTTTAAACCTGTATCTGATCTAAGAACAAAGAACTCCGATTAACGATTTTAGATTTATTTTCTCATTTAAAAATAAAAAATCAGCCTTCGTCATTCCTTGTTCGATATTCGACATTCCTCATTTCAATCGGTATTTGATTTAAGAACAAGAAACACCGATTAACGATTTGTGAATTCGGTTTTCGTTAATCCTTGTTCGGTGTTTAAATGGGTATATTTTATTAATATTTTCTGGTCTGTCTCGCTTGAACACAATGTTTAAACTTACTTTTTAATGCAGGGTTTGTAGGGGTTTGCCAAGATTAGTTGTAATTTTATCGTTTGATTTTTTTCAATGGAGCAAATTCTTGATTTAGACACCAAAAAGTACATTATCATTAAGGGAGCTCAACTCCACAACCTTAAAAGGGTTGATGCGGTATTCCCAAGAAATCAAATGACGGTGGTTACCGGATTGTCGGGATCCGGAAAGTCTTCTTTGGTATTTGATACCCTTTACGCAGAGGGTCAGCGCCGTTATGTAGAAAGTCTTTCTTCCTATGCCAGACAGTTTATGGGAAAGCTCAATAAACCAAAGGTAGATGAAATCAAAGGCATTGCTCCTGCCATTGCCGTTGAGCAAAAAGTTTCTTCCTCCAATCCTCGATCTACGGTAGGAACCAAGACAGAAATCTATGATTATTTGAGATTGCTCTACGCCAGAATTGGAAAAACTTTCTCCCCCGTATCGGGAAAACAAGTCAAAAGCGATAGCGTCAAGGACGTTTTGGGATGCATCAAAAATGAGTTTTCCAACGGAGACAAGCTCCTCCTCCTCGCTCCTATCGATCATCATTCCGAAAACAGAAAGGACCGTTTAAACATATTAAAACAACAGGGATTTGCCAGAATCTTCGTCAATGGTGAGGTATTGCGCATTGAGGAGTTGACTCAGGTACCTCAAGAACAATATGAGCTTGTTGTGGACCGAATCATCGTTCGTCATGAAGAAGACTTTTATCAGCGGGTAGCCGATGCCATAGAAATCTCATTTTATGAAGGCAAAGGAGCTTGTTCCCTTTGGTCATTGGATCAGGAAAAGAAGGTGACCTTTTCCAATCGATTTGAATTGGACGGTATCACTTTTGTTCCTCCAAACATTCACTTCTTTAGCTTTAACAATCCTTTTGGAGCGTGCAGGAAGTGTGAGGGATTTGGTGATATCATCGGAATTGACAGAGAATTGGTGGTTCCAGATACCAGCCGTTCTATTTTCGATGATGCCATTGCCCCCTGGCGCGGTGCAGGCATGCGGAAATTTCACAAACAACTTATCGAAAATGCCTATAAATTCAATTTTCCAATACACAAACCCTACTACGAACTCAGTGAAAAAGACATCAACACCCTATGGGAAGGGAACTCCTACTTTACGGGGATCAATAAGTTTTTTAAAAAAATAGAAGCCAAAAATTACAAAATACAAAATCGCGTTCTGCTCTCTCGCTACAGAGGGAAAACAGCCTGTAACGAATGCAATGGCTCGCGGCTCAGGAAAGACACCAACAACGTAAAAGTAGGGGGTGAAACCTTGGCCAAACTCCTTCACTTGCCCATAGAGGAATTGGGTGTGTTTTTTGACCAACTACAGCTGGATGTTTATGACAGTAGTGTATCGGATCGTATACTGAAAGAGATAAAATCAAGAATACAATTTATAAAAGATGTGGGTTTGGGATACCTCAACCTGAACAGAAAAGCCAATACACTGTCCGGAGGAGAATCCCAACGCATCAATTTGGCCACCTCTCTTGGCAGTGCCTTGGTGGGGTCGATGTACATACTTGATGAACCCTCTATCGGACTCCATTCTCGTGACAATGAGCGTTTGATCATGGTTTTAAAAAAGCTCAGAGATATTGGCAATACGGTCATTGTTGTAGAACACGATGAGGAAATCATGAATGCAGCCGATAAAATCATTGATATGGGTCCGGAGGCAGGCAGTTATGGTGGAGAAATCGTCGCAGAGGGAAACCTAGAGTTCATCTGTCAATCAGAAAGCTTGACTGCAAAATACCTGCGCAATGAAATGTCCATACCGATTCCCACGCGCAGGAGGAAAAGTAGACATAAAATTTCTTTGATTGGCAGTAGGGAAAACAACCTTAAAAATATTGATGTAAACTTCCCGTTGGGTTGTATGACCGTGGTAACCGGCGTATCGGGCAGTGGAAAATCAACTTTAGTAAAGAAAATACTCTTTCCTGCCCTACAGCGGGAAAAGGGTATTTTCAATGACAAACCGGGACAATTTGATGCCATCAAAGCCCCTTTTGAAAAAATAAACAGCGTAGAATTTGTTGATCAAAACCCCATTGGAAGGTCTTCGCGATCCAATCCAGTAACCTACATCAAAGCTTATGATGAAATCAGAAGTTTATTTGCAAAACAAGCTCTGGCCAAAAACCGCGGATATCAAGCCAAGCATTTTTCCTTTAATGTAGATGGTGGTCGCTGCGATCATTGTAAAGGAGATGGTAACACAACCATTGAGATGCAATTCATGGCCGATGTTGTTTTACAGTGTGAACACTGTAAGGGAAAACGGTTTAAAAAAGAGGTTTTGGAAGTTGAGTTTAGAGGTTTATCTCTGG
>JAAZUX010000142.1 GCA_018623955.1 Flavobacteriaceae bacterium
ACTTGGAGGAAGCGAGACCATCAGAGACTTTATCGCATTCCCCAAAAACAATAATGGCAGAGATGTGATGATCAACGCACCGGCAGTTCTGGAAGATGCCCAATTGGAAGAATTATACCTTAAATCATTGCCCAAGAATCCTTGATAAAAGAAAATTCCTACAACCACTAAAGTCATTAACCATGAAATATTTATTGAGATTTCTTTTTTTAGGAATTCTATTGAGTTTGGCAGTGGGGCTTTATGTAAATACTACTGGGAATTCTCTTTTGGGAAATAAAATCATAGGATTCACCGTATTGACTTCGGCGTTCATCTTCATGCCTCTTTTTTTGGCACACCGGTGGAAAGGAAAAAAGCTCAAAGACTACACCCTTTCCAAAGAGAATTTGGAGAAACTTCGGGATTTAGATCAAAAAAAATGATCTAATTGAGTTTCCCCGCCTAAGAAAGTGTAACTTGCACAAAATTTTTAAATTAATATATGACTGGTACAGTTAAATTCTTTAATGGATCCAAAGGTTATGGGTTCATTACCAATGACGAAACTTCAGAGGATGTTTTCGTTCACGTTTCTGCCCTTGATGGGCTAACACTCCAAGAGGGTGATAAGGTTGAATATGTAGAAGAAGAAGGAAAAAAAGGGAAGCAAGCTTCGCAAATTTCCCTGTTATAATATACATTACGACTCATTAAAAGCCTCCTTAGTGGAGGCTTTTTTTATGTTCTTTTTTTTTGAAAAAATCCCTGAATTAAAGCCGCTGCCTCATCAGCCATAATCCCACCATAAACGGTAGCCTTGGGGTGAGGGTTCAATTGGGCCTGTTGATATCCTCTTTTTTTGTCTTCGGCTCCAAAAACAATTTTACTCAGCTGTGACCAATAAATGGCTCCCATACACATCACACAGGGTTCCAGTGTAACATAAAGGCTACAATCGCTTAAATATTTTCCATTTAAAAAGTGTGCCGCTGCTGTGATGGCTTGCATTTCAGCATGTGCTGTTACATCATTCAGCCGCTCGGTGAAATTGTGCGCTCTGGCAATGATTTTGTTGTCGATCACCACCACAGCCCCCACAGGCACTTCATCCGCATCATAGGCTTTTTGGGCCTCAACCAAGGCCTGCTTCATGAAATAATGGTCATCAAACATTTCCACGAGGTGAAAATACAAAACCACTCCTGCGGGTACAAGCGAAACTTTATCTTTGTAACTTAAACCAATCGTTAATCACCCTAGAATGAGTGGAAAAAAAAGACTCTTCCTCCTTGATGCCTACGCCCTGATCTTTAGGGGCTATTATGCTTTTATCAAAAATCCCCGCATCAATTCCAAAGGCATGAACACCTCGGCCATTATGGGCTTTATGAATTCACTTTTGGATGTGATCAAACGCGAAAAGCCCGACCACCTGGCAGTTTGCTTTGACAAAGGAGGCTCTCAGGAAAGGACAGAGATGTTTACCGAATACAAGGCCAACCGAGACGAAACTCCCGAAGCCATTGTCATTGCAGTGCCCTACATTCAAAAAATACTCCAGGCAATGCATATACCGGTAGTGGTAAAGGAGGGCTTTGAAGCCGATGACATCATTGGCACCTTGGCCAAACAAGCGGAAAAAGAAGATTACCAAACCTTTATGGTAACCCCGGATAAAGATTTTGCCCAACTGGTTTCGGAAAACATATTCATGTATCGCCCCGCCCGTATGGGCAATGGTATCGAAATTTGGGGAGTACCCGAAGTTCAAGAAAAATTTGAAGTCGAAAGACCGGAGCAGGTCATCGATTACTTGGGCATGATGGGCGACAGCGTAGACAACATTCCCGGACTGCCCGGGGTGGGAGACAAAACTGCCAAAAAGTTCCTCAAGCAGTTTGGCAGTATGGAAAACCTACTCGACAATCTCGACCAGGTTCAAGGCAAACTCAAAGAAAAGATTGAGGCCAACAAAGATTTGGGTGTGCTGTCCAAAAAACTGGCGACCATCATTACCGATGTCCCCGTTCAATTCAACGAAAAAGATTACGAGCTTTCTGATCCCGATATGGATGCTGCCTCTGCCATTTTTGAAGAACTGGAATTCAGAAGGATACAGGAAAACTTTAAAAGGATTTTTACTCTTAATCCAGAATCAAACCCCGTAACAACACCATCAGCTCCCCCAACTGCCCCTGCACCTAATGCCCAGTTTGATCTCTTTAATCCCCCACCGGGACAAGGAACGACCGCTGTAGCTGAAACTTCAAGAAACAACCGACAATCGGTCAACCACCAATACCAATGGGTGGATAGCCCTGCCGGAAGATCCTTGTTGCTTGAAAAATTACTCCAACAAACCAGCGTTTGTTTTGATACGGAAACCACCGGACTGGATGCCCTGCAAGCTGAGTTGGTCGGCATCGCTTTTAGCTGGGAACAACAAAAAGGTTACTACCTGGCTCTGTCGCCCAATAAAGAAGAGGCCCAAGCCATCATCGATACTTTTCGACCCTTTTTTGAAAATCCGCAGATTGAAAAAATTGGTCACAACCTGAAATACGATCTGAAAGTTTTGCTCAAATATGACCTTAGGGTCACAGGGCCGCTTTTTGACACCATGATCGCCCATTACCTGATCAATCCCGATATGCGGCACAATATGGATATTTTGGCAGAAACTTATCTGAATTACAGCCCACAATCCATCACCGAATTGATCGGTAAAAAAGGAAAAAATCAGGGCAGTATGCGTGATGTGCCTTTGGATCAACAAACCCAATATGCCGTTGAAGATGCCGACATCACCCTCCAGCTCAAACATCATTTTGAAAAAGAACTTGCCGAAGCCCACACCACCGAGCTCTTTAAAACCGTTGAGCTTCCTTTGGTTGAAGTATTGACCGATATGGAAGCAGAAGGTATCAATCTGAATGTGGATTTCCTGAATGAACTGTCCAAAACCCTGACGGCTGATATTGCGATTTTAGAAAAAGAAATTTTTACCGAAGTAGGGGAAACTTTTAATTTGGCTTCTCCCAAACAATTGGGGGTCATACTTTTTGAAAAACTTAAACTGGTAGATAAACCCAAAAAAACCAAAACCGGACAGTACTCCACCGCTGAAGACATTCTCTCCTACATGGCCAAAGACCACTCCATATTAGCCAAGATATTGGAATGGCGCTCCCTACAAAAGCTGGAAAACACCTATGTATCGGCTTTACCCAATGACCTCAACCCCCGTACCCAAAGGATCCATACGGTTTATAACCAGGCAGTAGCAGCCACTGGACGTTTGAGCAGCAACAACCCCAACCTTCAAAACATTCCCATCCGTACCCCCAGAGGGCAAGAGGTACGCAAAGCTTTTATCCCCAGAGATAAAGACCACATACTGATGGCTGCAGATTACTCTCAGATCGAATTGCGGATCATCGCTGCCCTGAGCAAAGACCCTGCCATGGTCAAAGCTTTTCAGAACAATGAAGACATTCACGCCGCCACCGCCGCAAGGGTATTTGATGTTCCTCCGGAAGAAGTGACCCGCGAACAAAGAAGCAATGCCAAAACGGTGAACTTTGGGATTATTTACGGGGTTTCGGCCTTTGGGTTAAGCCAACAGACCAACCTGAACCGCTCTGAGTCCAAAGAACTCATCGATACCTATTATGCCAGTTACCCCCAATTGAAACAATACATCGCTGACCAAGTGAACTTTGCCCGTGAACACGGCTATGTGGCCACCGTTTTGGGACGACGCCGATACCTCAAAGACATCAACTCCCAAAATGCCGTGGTAAGAGGTGCGGCAGAACGCAATGC
>JAAZUX010000007.1 GCA_018623955.1 Flavobacteriaceae bacterium
CTATACTTGGCCCCCTTAGATTTATTGGACTTCCCTTGAAGTTTCTCCAAGGTTTCACGAATTTGTTTTTGTACTTCTTCATCCGTAGGCTCAGCCTTTTCAGGCTGTGAATTGGACCGGTCTCGTTGAGAGGACTGCCTATTTTGATTGTTTGAGTTCTTCGAAGAAGGTTTGGGAGAAGACTCTTTACTGATTCTCTTTCTTTTGCGTTTTCGCGCCTCTTCTACTCCTTTTTCTTTCTTTTTGAACTCATCCAGATCTATGGTCTGACCGGTTTTCTTTGGACCAGTAAGGGTTTTGTATTGTGTTTTTATGGCGTTGGAATCACCGGCCTCTGTTGGCGGGGCAGCTTCTTTTTTATCTCGCTCAGCTTTGGACTCACTTTCGGATTTTACAACTGTATCCTTTTTTTCTTCGGTTAGTGGTGTAGCTTCATTTTTTTGCGGAGCGGCTTCCTCAACTTTTGGCTTGACGACCTCTTTGGCAGTGGCTGGTATAGGTTTCGCTTTTGGAGCATCAAGATCAATTTTCCCCAAGGTAACAGGCTTATTGATCGATGCCTTGGCCTTGATGATTTCCTGTCGCTTCTGCTGTTGTTCCAAACGCTCTTGTTCCTTCTTTTCTTGAAGAATTCTCATGGACTCCTTTTCCTTCCTTTTCTCCTCACTAATCTCATGAGAAGCATCTTTTTTGGATTTGTCTGTCTCAAACTCATCCAAAAGTATTTGATAAACGTCTTTAGAAATCTTGGAAGTCGGACGGCCTTCAATTTCAATATTTTGCTGTGCCAAGAACTCCACAGCACGATCCAGAGAAATATTTAATTCTCTAAGCGCAACATTTAATCTTATGGTTGAAATCTCTGCCATATATCTAAATTC
Organism: Flavobacteriaceae bacterium; assembly: GCA_018623955.1. The sequence continues at coordinate 882 of JAAZUX010000007.1, forward strand.
ATTGTCAAAAGTAGGAAAAATCCCTGCTTTTATTCTTCAAATTCTGCTTTTAAAATTCTAATGACCTCAGCAACGGTCTCTTCTTCAAGGTCGGTTCGCTTGATCAAATCGGCTGTATCGAGCTCCAAAATACTTTTGGCGGTATCAAGTCCAACTTTCTTGAATTCTTCGATAACCCAAGCGTCAATTTCATCTGTAAATTCTGTCAATTCAACATCTTCTTCTACACCCTCACGGTACACATCAATTTCGTATCCCGTTAGCTTTCCGGCCAAACGAATGTTGTGACCTCCTCTTCCAATGGCCTTTGACACCTCTTCGGGATTGAGGAAAACCTGAACTCTTTTGGTGTCCTCGTCAATCTTCAAAGAATTAATTTTGGCGGGACTCAAGGCTCTGGTTATAAACAATTGTAGGTTATTGGTATAATTGATCACATCAATATTTTCATTCCCAAGCTCTCTCACAATACCGTGTATTCGGGAACCTTTCATTCCAACACATGCGCCAACCGGATCAATGCGATCATCATAGGAATCTACAGCTACTTTGGCTTTTTCTCCAGGAATCCTTACAGCCTTCTTGATGGTGATAAGACCATCAAAAACTTCAGGGATTTCTTGTTCAAATAACTTCTCTAAAAATACAGGGGAGGTACGGGAAAGAATTATTCTGGGCTTGTTTCCTCTCAACTCCACTAAATCGATGACTCCTCTTACATTGTCACCTTTGCGGAAAAAATCATTGGGAATTTGACGGTCTTTGGGAAGAATAATTTCGTTACCGTCATCGTCCAACAAAATTACCTCACGATTTCTAATGTGGTGTACCTCGGCAGTGAAAAGTTCTCCAGTTCGGTCTTTGAATTGATTAAAGATGTTCGTGCTATCGTGTTCAAATATTTTAGATATGAGGTTTTGTCTCAATGTTTGAATGGATCTTCGCCCCAAATCAACCAGTTTTACCTCCTCGGAAACATCCTCTCCAACTTCAAAATCAGGCTCGATTTTTTGTGCCTCTGCCAATTCAATTTCCTGATTGGGATCCTCCACTTCACCATCCTTTACGACAATTCTATTCCTCCATATTTCCAAATCACCCTTATCTGGATTAATGATGATGTCGAAATTTTCGTCTGAGCCAAATTTCCTTTTTAGGGTATTTCTAAAAACCTCCTCTAAAATTACCATCAGGGTAACCCTGTCTATTAACTTTTCGTCTTTGAATTCTGAAAAAGATTCTATTAGTGCTAAATTTTCCATTTCTGAATATTAAAATTTGATCATCACCTTGGTTTGACTGATTTCGTCAAACGTTAAGATTTTATTTTTTATTACTGTTACTTTTCCTTTTCCTATGGGCTTAGGTTCCCGTTGTTTCCATTGCAACTCTATGGTGTCTTCCTTGACATGGATCAACTCTCCCTCAAATTTCAATCCATCCGTTGAGATGACTTCCAATTTTCTCCCAAGGTTTTTATGGTATTGTCTTGGAAATTTTAAAGAACTTCCCACACCGGCCGAGGCAACTTCCAAACTGAAATCTTCCTCATCTCTGTCCAAAGCACTTTCAATAGCCCTGCTTATATTGATGCAATCTTTGACGTTGACTTCTTTGTCTCCGTCCAAAATAACCTTGATCGATTTGTCGGTTGAGATTTTTAGATCCACCAAAAAAATATTAGGGTGCTCCTCCAAAGCCATCGACAACAAATCTTCAACTTTTTGATTAAAATTCATTTCAAAAAAAAGAGGGACTCAACGGTCGCCTCTGATTGTTTTTCATAATGCTTTGCAAATATAACATTTTTAATCATTACTCTATTTTAAATTTTAATCGGTTAATTTTTCAAGCTTCTGTTACACCAACTGTGTGTTTGAGATGATTTAAAATTTCTTGAAATTAGACAAAAAAGGTTTGGCCAAAAGATTTGTTATAATTGAAGTAATCGATTCTTTCAATCGAAATCTAGGTTACAATTTCTATAATCAATATCTTTTCTTTGGCGCTATTTTGATTTATCTTTGAATTGAATTGCTATGATCATCATTTTGAATGAATTTTTATAACTCAAGGACAGGAGTATTATTTCGTCAAGCCCAATCGGCAGATCAATCCCCTTTTGAAAAACTATTTGAAGTTTTTAAGGAATTGATTACCCATACTTCTGGAGATTTTGATGAAGCCATCGACTGGCTTCGTGAACTGGACGAGGAGTATCAATTGACAGATGAGAAATACACCATCGACGATTTTATCGAAGACCTTTTGGACAAAGGCTTTATCAAAGCCGAGATCAAACCCGATGGCAGTGAACGATCCTTGGGAATTACCGCCAAGACTGAAAAAATCTTGCGAGAATACGCCTTAAAGCAAATTTTTGGAAAGTTGAGAAAATCAGGATTGGGCAACCACAACACCCAGCATCAAGGAGCAGGCGACGATAAATCCGGAGAGCTCAGTAGCTTCCAATTTGGAGATTCGCTGGAGAACATCGTTTTGACCGAAAGCATCAAAAATGCACAAATTCACTCGGGTATCGGTGACTTTCAAATCACAGAAGACGACTTGGTGGTAGAAAAAAACCACCACAAATCACAAATGAGTACAGTCTTGATGATTGATATCAGTCACAGCATGATTTTATATGGTGAAGACCGGATTACCCCCGCCAAAAAAGTAGCCATGGCACTGGCAGAATTCATAACCACCCGCTATCCCAAAGATACCTTAGACATCTTAGTATTTGGAAATGATGCACGACCCATATCCATCAAAGAATTACACTATTTGCAAGTAGGACCTTACCACACTAACACTGTTGCCGGTTTGGACTTGGCCATGGACATGCTCCGAAGGAAAAGGAATACCAACAAACAAATCTTTATGATCACCGACGGCAAACCCAGTTGCCTCAAAATGCCTGATGGAAGCTACTACAAAAACAGTGCAGGACTTGATCGGTCAATTGTAGAAAAATGCTATTCCATGGCTCGGCAAGCCAAAAAAATTAAGATCCCTATAACCACTTTTATGATCGCCTCTGACCCCTATCTCAAACAATTTGTTCAAGAATTTACCAGAGCCAACAATGGAAAGGCTTTCTATACCGGACTCAACAACCTCGGTGAAATGATTTTTGAAGATTATGAAAAAAACAGAAAAAAACGCTTTGGATAACTCATGGAAAAACCAACAATAACAACCCTTAAGGAACTCAAAAAAACGACTTACCGACCCAACAGCATACAGGAGGAACTCGCGCAAAATCTCAGAGAAAAAATCAAAAAAGGAGAAACCACTTTCGAAGGATTGATCGGTTATGAAAATACAGTGATCCCGGATATAGAAAGGGCCATACTTTCCGGCCACAACATCAATCTTTTGGGGTTGAGAGGGCAAGCAAAAACCAGACTGGCAAGACAAATGACCGAATTTCTAGACGAATGGATCCCAGTGGTTGCCGGATCTGAAATCAATGACGATCCACTTCAACCTATTTCACGCTGGGCCAAAGAAATTATTGAAGAAAAAGGAGACAATACTCCTGTAGCTTGGATGCATCGGAATGAACGTTTTTTTGAAAAATTAGCCACACCCGATGTTACGGTAGCCGATTTGATCGGTGACGTTGACCCCATCAAAGCCGCAACACTCAAATTGAGCTATGCGGACGAAAAAGTGATACACTATGGGATGATCCCACGTGCTCACAGGTGTGTTTTTGTCCTCAACGAACTGCCGGATTTACAGGCCAGAATTCAAGTGTCACTCTTTTCTATTTTACAAGAAAAAGAAATTCAAATCAGAGGCTTTAATCTGCGACTCCCCCTTGAAATACAATTTGTATTTACGGCAAACCCCGAAGATTACACCAACAGAGGAAGCATCGTAACCCCACTCAAAGACAGGATCGGTTCTCAGATTTTGACTCATTATCCTCACAATGTAGAGATAGCAAAAAGGATTACTCAACAAGAAGCCATCATCAGTGAAGAGAACCAAGTACAAATTCACATCCCTGAGTTGGCCAAAGACCTATTGGAACAAATTGGTTTCGAGGCACGAAAAAGTGAGTATGTTGATGCCAAAAGCGGGGTGAGTACCCGAATGAGCATCACGGCATTTGAAAACCTGATCAGTACCGCCGAAAGACGGTTGCTGATTACCCATGATTCCAAAACCTCCATCCGAATGAGTGACTTTCTGGGAGTAATTACCGCCATCAATGGGAAAATAGAATTGGTTTACGAAGGGGAACAAGAAGGTGCCGGAGAAGTCGCTTATCATTTGATTTCGTGTGCCATCAAAAGCCTATTCCCGCTTTACTTTCCCAAGATCGCAAAACTTGAAAAACCCAATGAAGAAGGCCCTTATGATCAACTTTTAGCATGGTTTTTTAAAGAAAATGAACTCTTTCTCGAAGACGTCTCAGATGAAAAAAATCACCAAAAATCTTTGGATAGTATTCCCGCAATCCAAAAAATCATGAAAAAGTTTCAATCGGAACTGGACTCAAAAGATTATTACTTTATGGTCGAATTCCTATTGTGGGGGCTAGAAGCAAATCAAAAATTAAATAAACTCAGAACCTTTGAAGGAATACAGTTCAAAGACTCATTAGGAAGTTTTATCAACCGCCTTTAAATTTTACTGCGCATTGAATCAATGGAAGTAGTCGTAAGGACTTTTAGGGTTTTGTCTCTTACCTGCTCAAAAACATTTTTGATTTGACAATTCTCCTCATCGCATTCCTCACAAGAGGCATAATAATTCAGTGATACACAGGGCAACATCGCTATTGGCCCATCTACTTGACGAATCAATTCCGCCAAAAAAATATCCTTAGGATCTTTCAAAAGACGGTAACCTCCGGTTTTCCCCCTTTGGCTTTGCAACAACTTAAAATTGCGTAACTCTCTCAAAATTGTCTCCAAAAATTTTTTGGGAATCTTTTCCTGCTCGGCAATTTCCGATGAAAATATAGAACGGTCCTCAGACTGATGGTCCGCCAGATAAAGCAATGCCTTGATGGCATATTTACATTTCTTAGATATCATATTAATTAATGTAAGATAGAAAATAAAAAGGAAAAAAATTAATTCCTATAAAGTTTATAGGATTTATTTGTTTTATAGGTTTAAAGTTGATAGATTTGTTGCGTCAAAGTATAATTATATGTTTTTAGATCTTCATTTAAATCGAAAAAATAGAGATAAAAAAAACAGTGCCCCTAAAGAATCCATCTCCAGAAGCGCTCTAAAAGCCATCAGTTGGAGGTTGGTGGGGACATTGGATACCATTCTTATCGCCTATCTTATTACCGGAACCATTTCACAAGCCCTTTCCATAGGGTTTATTGAATGGGGAACCAAAATTGTACTTTATTTCTTTCACGAGCGTCTTTGGAATAGACTCCAATGGGGCAAAAAATAATTTAAAATGGAAAACCATCGCATCGAAAAACTCAACACAACTTATAGAAATTATTCACTTGAAGAAGCATTTCATCACCTCCTACAGTTGGGTTTTAAAAACATGGCTTTTTCTACTTCTTTTGGTCAAGAAGATCAAGTTATTGCAGATGTCATCTTTAAAAATGATTACCCCATCGAAGTTTTTACTTTAGACACTGGAAGGTTATTTGAAGAAACCCATAAGGTTCTTGATGACACCAAAAGAAAATACAACAAAAACATCATTATCTACTTTCCCAGCACCGATGCAGTAGAAAAACTCGTAAGCGAAAAAGGTCCCTACAGTTTTTATGAAAGTGTAGAAAACAGAAAAGAATGTTGTGGTATCAGAAAAGTAAAACCTCTTCAAAAAGCACTCAAGGGTGTGGATTTATGGATCACAGGACTGAGAGCTGCTCAAAGTACTGCACGAAATGAAATAGAAATCTTTGGCTATGATAATGCGTTTGGACTTCCCAAATTCAATCCATTGGCACATTGGGATCTGTCTCATGTCAATAATTATTTAGAAAAAAACAACGTCCCACAAAACAGTCTGCACCAAAAAGGCTATGTCAGTATTGGCTGCGCCCCTTGTACACGTGCCATAAAAGCTGGTGATGATCTTCGATCTGGACGCTGGTGGTGGGAAGAAAGTAAAAAAGAATGTGGATTACACTTGAATCAAAAATCGTAACTAATGAATACCCTATCCTACTTGGAGGAGGAGGCCATATACATCATCAGAGAGGTGGTCGGACAATTCAATAAACCGGTACTGCTTTTTTCCGGAGGTAAAGACTCAATCGTCTTGTTACACCTTTGCCAAAAAGCATTCCTGCCGGCAAAAATTCCTTTTCCCCTACTCCATATTGATACAGGACACAATTTTCCCGAAACCATAACCCTAAGGGATGAACTAGTCAAACACTACAAGGTACAGCTCCATGTTGGAAGCGTACAACAAAGTATTGACCAGGGAACAGTAGTAGAGGAAAAAGGCAAATATGCCAGTCGAAACAGCCTGCAAACCACCACCTTGCTCGAAACCATTGAAGAACTAAAATTCGATGCTTGTATGGGAGGAGCACGTAGAGACGAAGAAAAAGCAAGAGCAAAAGAGCGTATCTTTTCTGTAAGAGATGATTTTGGTCAATGGAACGAAAAATTGCAACGCCCGGAATTATTCGACATCCTAAACGGACAAATCCACTCGGGTGAAAACGTAAGGGTATTCCCCATCAGCAATTGGACTGAACTAGACGTTTGGGAATACATCAGACATGAAAAGCTCGAAATACCCTCTATATATTTTGCCCACCAACGGGAAGTATTTAACAGAGACGGGCAATTGATGCCCTGCTCCAATTTTATCGTTCACAAGCCAGAGGATGTATTTAAGGAATCTGTTCGATTCAGAACTGTAGGTGATATGAGCTGCACTGCCGCCGTTCCTTCCAAAGCCATGGATCTCGACACCGTTATCGATGAAATTCGAGGTTCTTCAATATCCGAACGCGGTGCCAGAATGGACGACAAACGATCCGAGGGTGCCATGGAGGAAAGAAAAAAAGTAGGCTACTTCTAAAAGATTAACCCAATGGAGATTTTAAGAATAACAACCGCAGGAAGTGTGGATGACGGGAAAAGTACCCTCATCGGTAGACTCCTCTTCGAAACACAATCCCTAAAAATAGACCAAGTAGAAACCATCAAAGCCAAAAGTAAATCACTTGGCTACGATTATATCGATTTCTCTCTGGCCACAGATGGCCTGTTGACCGAACGCGAACAGGGCATCACCATAGATGTATCTCACCTCTACTTCAGTACCCCTAAAAGAAGGTTTATCATTGCCGACGCCCCTGGTCATGTGGAATACACCAGAAACATGGTGACAGGTGCCTCCAATGTAAATGTAGCCATCATACTGCTGGATGCCAGAAAAGGGGTAATGGAACAAACCAAAAGACATCTTTACATCACCCAATTGCTCGGCATCAAACACTTGATCTTTACCATCAATAAAATGGATCTGATTGAATACGACCAAGAGCAATTCGACAGTATCGTTGGGGTCATTAAAGAACTGGTGGATCAATACGATTGGGAGCCCAAATTAAACTTTATTCCTGTTTCAGCACTTCAAGGCGACAACGTCATTCACAAAAGTGACAACATGCCCTGGTATGATGGCACTGACCTTTTATCATTAATTGAATCTTTGACCATTACCGAAGACAACCGTTTAGATGGATTTCTTCAAGTCCAGCACGTCATCCGTCCCAAAACAGAGGAGTTTCACGACTACAGGGGCTTTGCCGGAAAAGTAAAAAGTGGCGTTTTCAGTCAGGGGGATGAAATTGAAATTTTTCCTTCAGGTCAAAAAACTACAGTAAAATCGATTGAAAAATACGGAACAGCAAAAAATAAGGTGGTAGCTGGTGAAAACGCAACCCTCTTGCTCGATGACGAAATTGACGCCTCCAGAGGCAATGCCATCGTCAAAACCAATCACAGCCTGAAAATTGACAAAAAAGTAAACGCTAAAATCTGTTGGATGCAATCTACCGACCTCAATTCCAACAGTAAATACTGGTTGCAACAGGGGGTTCACAAAAGTTTGGTCAAGATCAATGGCATCGAATCCAAAATGGATTGGGAAGCATGGAAATCAGTTTCCACCGATCGTTTGACCATGAATGACATAGGGTCAGTAGATCTCCAATTGGCCCAACCCTTGATCTACGCACCCTATAGCACCAACAAAAGTTTAGGCGCATTTATACTCATTGATACTCAAACCAATAACACAGCCGGCGTGGGCTTCATACAATAAAATGCAGAGTTTTAGAACAGAAATAGAAAACCCGATTGTAGAAAAAGACATACTGGATTTAGAACAAAAAATCCATGCCTTTAACAATCAAAAAATAGACGAAGAAAAATTCAGAAGCCTGCGATTGGCCAGAGGAGTCTACGGACAGAGACAACCCGGTGTTCAGATGATACGAATCAAATTACCTTTGGGGAAATTCACCGCCCAACAACTCCTTAGAATGGCTGAAGTTTCGGATGAGTTTGCCTCGGGAAACCTCCACATTACTACCCGTCAGGACATTCAATTACACTATGTCCCCCTAGACCGTACACCCGAACTTTGGGCAACACTGGAGAAAGATAAAATCACCCTCAGGGAAGCTTGTGGAAATACTGTTAGAAACGTCACTGCATCGGTCTATGCCGGGATAGACCCCAACGAGGCGTTTGACCTTACTCCCTATGCCCATGCCTTTTTTGAATACTTTCTCCGCAACCCCGTTTGTCAAGAAATGGGACGGAAATTCAAAGTTGCTTTTTCCAGCTCATCCGACGACCAAGCCCTCACCTTTATCCACGATCTTGGATTTATCCCCAGAATAAAAGCAGGTAAAAGAGGCTTTAGGGTACTACTGGGAGGGGGGATAGGATCACAACCCCTAGGTGCCAATGAGGTCTTTGACTTTTTGGAAGTCGAACGTATCATTCCTTTTAGCGAAGCTGTCATCAGGGTTTTTGACCGATATGGAGAACGCAATCGACGCAACAAAGCCCGACTCAAATTTTTGATCAAAGAAATCGGTTTAGAAGCATTTCTTGAACTGGTACACATCGAAGAACAAGGATTGCCCCATGACACTTTTCCCATAGAAGCCAACGAAAGAACGCTCAAACAACCCCTGTATAATGGTGATGAGACTTTGACCATCGACGACCCTGCCTATGAAGATTGGAAAAAAACTAACCTCTATGTACAAAAACAAAAGGGATTTTTTGCTGTGGGTATCCCCATTACCGTAGGGGATATTGATTCAAAAAAAGCCAGACAACTGGCCAAAGTCATTTTACAATTTACTCAAGATGACAATCGTTTTTCCTATGGGCAAAGTGTACTCTTGAGGGATGTAAAAGAAGAACACCTTCCCGCCCTTTATTTGGCCCTCAAAGAACTTCAACTGGATCGGGTCGGATTTCAACGCATCAATGATATTGTTGCATGTCCCGGGACCGACACCTGTAATCTGGGGATTGCCAGCAGTATGGGCTTGGCCAAAGTGCTCCAAGAAGTTGTTGAAAAAGAATATCCCGATTTTATACAAAAACACCAAATCGACATCAAAATCAGTGGTTGTATGAATGCCTGCGGGCAGCACACTCTGGCACACATTGGTTTCCAGGGGATGACCGTAAAGTCCAATGGAAAAGTCGCTCCGGCCACCCAAATCCTCCTCGGAGGTGGCGTGCTGGGAAATGGTACCGGAAGATTTGCAGATAAAGTTCTCAAGGTTCCCTCAAAAAGAACACCTGCAGTGCTGCGCTGGATTCTTGATGATTTTGAAAACCAGCGACAAAATGACGAAAACTTTTTTGACTATTACGACCGAAAAACCAAAGACTACTACTACCAGAATCTAAAACATTACAGTGAGGTAGAGCACCTTACAGCAGACGATTTTATCGATTGGGGTGTCAAAGAAAAATACGAGAAAGCAATCGGTATAGGCGAATGTGCCGGGGTCACCATTGATTTGGCACAAACCCTATTGTTTGATGCCAAAGAAGCCTTCGAATGGGCCCAAGAAGCTCTTGATGAAAAACGTTTTTCGGATGCGGTTTACCATGCCTATAATGCTAGAGTCAGAGCCGCCAAGGCCATTTTGACCAAGGGCAATGCCAAAATCAACAGCCATGCTTCCATCATTGATGCTTTTGATCCAGAATATCCCGAATACAAAAAAGAAAAAGGTTTGAGCTTTAAAGAAGAGATCGTAAAAGTACAAAACAACAAGCCCTCTGCCTACTTTGCCAAAAATTATGTAGAACAAACACAACCCTTGTTGTTGTGGATTGAAAACCATTGTCATGTCAACGTTGAATAAAGGAACAGTAACCTTGGTGGGTGCGGGTCCAGGAGACCCCGATCTGTTAACCATTAAAGGGCTTAAAGC
>JAAZUX010000143.1 GCA_018623955.1 Flavobacteriaceae bacterium
CAGCAGTGTTGAAGTTCGTTCTCCTCTGACTTGTGAAGCACTCAAAGGTATTTGTGCCAAGTGTTACGGTAGAAACCTTTCCACGGGTAAAATGGTTCAAAAAGGAGAAGCTGTAGGTGTTGTCGCTGCCCAATCCATTGGGGAGCCCGGAACACAGTTGACCTTGAGAACATTCCACGTAGGAGGTGTAGCCGGAAACATTTCTGAGGAAAACCGCCTGGTGGCAAAGTTTGATGGAATCGCAGAAATCGAAGACCTAAAAACGGTTAAAGGTGAAGACGCAGAAGGTAACGAAGCCAATATTGTCATCTCCAGAACCACTGAGTTGAAGTTGGTCGACAGCAAAACTAAAAATGTGCTTAATATCCACAACATCCCTTACGGATCTTCAATCTTTATCAAGAAAGGAGCCAAAATCAAAAAAGGCGATGTCATTTGTCAGTGGGATCCTTTTAACGGTGTGATTGTTTCGGAATTCTCCGGAAATATCAGTTTTGAAAACATCGAGCAAGGAGTCACTTATCAGGTTGAGATTGACGAACAAACCGGATTCCAAGAAAAGGTGATTTCTGAATCCCGAAACAAGAAATTAATCCCCACACTACACATCAAAGATACCAAAGGGAATACCTTACGATCTTATAACTTGCCCGTAGGAGCGCATTTGATCGTAAACGACGGTGAAAAGATCAAAGAAGGAAAAATCTTGGTCAAAATCCCAAGAAAATCAGCCAAATCCGGAGACATTACCGGAGGTCTGCCAAGGGTGACCGAATTGTTTGAAGCCCGAAATCCTTCCAACCCAGCTGTGGTATCTGAGATCGATGGTGTGGTCTCTTTTGGTAAGATCAAAAGAGGAAACCGCGAGATCATTGTGGAGTCCAAATTTGGCGACATCAAGAAATATCTGGTCAAATTGTCCAATCAGATCTTGGTTCAAGAGAATGACTTTATCAAAGCCGGAATGCCATTGTCCGATGGATCCATTACCCCGACTGATATCCTTAAGATCAAAGGCCCATCGGCAGTTCAGCAATACTTGGTGAATGAAGTGCAAGAGGTCTATCGATTGCAAGGGGTGAAGATCAACGACAAACACTTTGAGGTAGTGGTTCGTCAGATGATGCGTAAGGTAAAAATCCAAGATCCTGGAGATTCGATCTTCCTAGAGGGACAGTTGGTTTACAAATCCGATTTCATCATCGAGAATGACAATTTGTTCGGTAAGAAAATCGTAGAGGAAGTTGGTGCTTCCGAAAACTTAAAAGCGGGACAAATGATCACTGCACGTCAATTGCGTGATGAAAACTCCTTGTTGATTCGTGAGGACAAAGCGCCTGTAGTAGCACGTGATGCTGCTTCGGCTACGGCTACACCCGAACTTCAGGGGATCACTCGAGCTTCCCTTCAGACCAAATCGTTCATCTCTGCGGCCTCTTTCCAAGAGACCACCAAAGTATTGAATGAAGCGGCGGTAAATGGAAAAATCGACTCCCTCGAAGGACTTAAAGAAAATGTTATTGTTGGGCATAAAATCCCTGCCGGTACCGGTTTGAGAGCTTACGACAACATCATTGTTGGGTCCAAGGACGAGTATACCAGCTTGTTGATTGACAAGGAAGAAGAAGAACAAGAAGTTAATTTATAGTTCATGAGCGATCCCAAAAAGCAAAACGAACAGCAGATCAATATCGAATTGGATGAATCCACCGCTCAGGGGGATTATTCCAATTTGGCCATCATCAATCACTCACCTTCAGAGTTTGTGGTAGATTTTGTCGCCATTATGCCCGGAACACCCAAAGCCAAAGTCAAGTCCAGGATCATTTTGACTCCGGAACACGCCAAAAGGTTTCAGAGTGCATTGGCCGACAACATCCGTCGCTATGAAGACAGTCATGGAGAGATTGATTCTAAAGATCCGCCACCCATTCCGCTAAATTTTGGGCCGACCGGAGAAGCTTAAACACCTACCCTCAACGAAAGTTGGGGGTTTTTTATTCAAACTCTGAGGTAAAATGAAAAGTGATCTCCGGATATTTTTGTTGGGCCATCTGTAGGGAAAAAGCGGAGTCGGCCAAAAACACCAATTGTCCGTGTTTGTCAGTGGCCAAAAACTTTTGTTTGACCTTTAGGAAGTCCCGGTAGTTTTCATTTTCTTGGTCTTCCGTACTGATCCAGCAAGCCTTGTGAACATTCAAGTTTTCAAAGCTACACTTGGCCGTATATTCGTGTTCCAGTCGGTATTGGATCACCTCAAACTGTAGCGCTCCCACAGTACCGATCACTTTTCTGCCGTTAAGGTTGAGGGTAAACAACTGGGCGACCCCTTCGTCCATCAGTTGGTCAATGCCTTTGCCGAGTTGTTTGGCTTTCATGGGATCGGCATTGTTGATAAAGCGAAAATGTTCGGGCGAAAAACTGGGAATGCCTTTGTATTGCATTTCCTCCCCTGAGGTAAGGGTATCCCCAATCTTAAAATTCCCTGTATCGTGCAGCCCTACGATATCTCCGGGGAACGATTCGTCCACCACTTCTTTTTTTTCGGCAAAAAATGCGTTGGGACGGGAGAATTTGAGTTTCTTTTTGTGTCTGACATGAAAGTAAGGGGTGTTTCGTTTGAAAGTTCCCGATACAATTTTGATAAACGCCAATCGGTCACGGTGCTTGGGGTCCATATTGGCATGAATCTTAAAGACAAAACCCGAAAAGTCAGCTTCATCGGGGTGGATGATGCGTTTGTCGGTGGACTTGGGCAGGGGTGCGGGGGCAATTTCAATAAAACAGTCCAGCAGTTCCTGAACCCCGAAATTGTTGAGTGCCGAACCGAAAAATACAGGTTGTAAATCCCCCTCTAAGTATTCCTTTTGATCAAAAGCGGGATAAACTCCTTCAACCAATTCGAGAGATTCTTTAAGCTCTGTCATGGATTGATCACCAATGGCACCTCCCAAGCCTTCGTCTTCCAAACTATCATAAGCAATGGTTTTTGCAATTTTTTGTTTGTCGGTCGATTCAAATATTTGAATGTTTTTCTCCCAAAGGTTGTAGATGCCCTTAAAATTGTACCCCATTCCAATGGGAAAACTTAAGGGAGTTACCCTCAAGCCCAATTTGGTTTCGACTTCGTCCAGCAGATCAAAGGCATCTTTTCCCTCTCGATCCAGTTTATTGATGAAAACGATCATGGGGATTTTGCGCATGCGACAGACCTCTACCAGTTTTTCGGTTTGCTCTTCCACACCCTTGGCAACATCGATGACCACGATCACACTGTCCACGGCAGTCAGCGTCCTAAAAGTATCCTCGGCAAAATCTTTGTGGCCGGGCGTGTCAAGAATATTGATCTTTTTGTTTTTATAGTTAAAGGCGAGTACCGAAGTGGCCACCGAAATTCCTCTTTGGCGTTCGATTTCCATAAAGTCACTGGTCGCTCCTTTTTTGATCTTGTTGGACTTGACCGCTCCCGCTTCTTGAATGGCACCACCATAGAGTAATAATTTTTCTGTCAGGGTAGTTTTTCCGGCATCGGGATGCGAAATGATACCAAATGTCCGTCTTCTTTGAATTTCCTGGAGGAATTCCATATTGATCAATTTGGGCAAAAATATTTAATTAAATCCCATCACTAAAATTTGTCGATAGGTTTTGTGTAATATATTAGGTATTTTTGATCTAATGGAGGAAGAAAAAGTAGTTTTGGTTGATCTCCAAGATCAGCAACTCGGTACTATGGGAAAAATGGAGGCCCACGAAAAAGCTGTATTGCATCGTGCGTTTTCTATTTTCATACTGAATTCTAATC
>JAAZUX010000144.1 GCA_018623955.1 Flavobacteriaceae bacterium
CCTACACCCTAGAACTCAACAAACCTTCTATCATTCCACCCCAATGGTTTAAAAATCACAGAAACAAAGGTATGGACGTTGTGGTTCAGGATAGCGACAACGTGCTTTACCTGTTTTCCAATACCGGAAAATTGTATTGGAAAAAACAACTGTCCGCTAAAATCATTGGAGAAATTCAACAAGTCGATCTCTATAAAAACAACCGTTGGCAACTGGCTTTTAGAACTGCCGACCGATTGATGATATTGGACCGCAATGGAAAAATCGTTAAACCCTTCAACATCAAACTTCCCAAAAGTATCAATCCTCTCCCCCTTTCCATTTTTGATTACGACAACAATCGCAATTATCGTTTTTTGATCGCACAGGATCGCTCTCTTGTGATGTACAACAACCGGGGTAAACGACTCAATGGATTTACCCTCAAAAAGGTCAGTGCCAATATCATCGCACCCCCCAAACACATTCGTCTTCAAAGCAAAGATTATATACTGATTCCTTTGGAGAACAACACCCTAAAAATTGTTTCTCGAACGGGAAAAGATCGCGTCAAGGTCAAGGGCAAAATCGCCTTTACCAACAATGGTATTTTTTCTTATCTCAATACATTTACAACAACTGATCAAGGGGGTCATTTGATCCAAGTTGATACAAAAGGGAATAAAGTCACTTCTCCACTCCAATTGACAAAGGGCCATCGCATTGATGCCACCACCAAAACACTGGTCACACTTTCCGAAAACACGCTTAACATCAAGGGCATCCCCGTCAAACTCCCTTATGGAGAATATACCCCTCCCAAGATATTTTACCTTAACAATACCCTCTACTTTAGCACCACAGACACTGCCGACCAAAAAGTATATTTATTTTACAGCAATGGCGAAGCAGTCGAGGGGTTTCCGGTCTATGGAAAATCTGCAGTCGATCTGTCCAATAGCGACAAAGACAAGGCGCTAGAAATGGTTGTGGCAACAGAAGACAATAGTATTTTGATCTATGAAATCAATTGATGATCTCCGCCTGAAATACTTCGCTAAAGTGTTTTAAAAGTTTGTCTTTTACTTCTTGCTCATTCATTTGCTCTTTCAATTCATGGGCCAGAGAGGTAACCCCTTTTCCTTGTATTCCACAAGGAACGATATAATCGAAATAAGACAAGTCAGTGTTCACATTGAAGGCAAATCCATGCATGGTTACCCAACGGCTGGCTCTTACACCCATAGCGCATATTTTTCGGGCAAAAGGAGTATTCAAATCCAACCACACCCCTGTTTCTCCATCACTTCGGGCTCCGTCGATCCCGAAGTCGGCCAAGGTTTTGATGATAACCTCCTCCAGAGAACGCAAGTAGCGGTGGATATCGGTAAAAAAATTATCCAAATCCAAAAGCGGGTAGCCCACGATCTGTCCTGGACCGTGGAAAGTGATGTCGCCCCCACGATTGGTTTTATAAAAAGAGATGCCTTTGGCGGCCAGTTCATTTTCATCTAAGAGCAAGTGCTCCATTTTTCCGCTTTTGCCTATGGTGAAAACAGAAGGATGGGTCACAAAAAACAGATGATTGTCTGTAGGAAAAGGGTGCTCCAGTTTTCGGTTTTCTCTTTTACGGGCAATGATTTGATAAAAATAGTCCTCTTGCCTTTGCCAAGCCTCCTCATAGGAAAGTGAACCCCAGTCTGCTACTTTTACATTTTTGTTTTTCATGCTTCCCAACGCTCTGGGTTGTTCAAAATCACCAAGGCCGCAATTACACCGGGTACCCAACCACACAAGGTCAGCAAAAAGACAATAACGATCGAGCCACAGCCCTGGTCTATCACAGCTAGAGGGGGAAAAAGAATCGATAAAAGGACACGCCAAAAACTCAAAATACTATGCTTTTGTCAAAGATAGGAAATTTGATTACCGATTACTTGAGACTGATTATCTTTGCAAAAATCAATTGGCCTCATGGCGCAACTTTCAGAGCAAGAACTAGTAAGAAGAGAAAAGCTACAAGCACTCCGCGGATTGGGGATCAATCCCTACCCGGCCGCTTTATATCCGGTAGATGCAAATTCCAAAACCATCAAAGAGGACTTTAGTGAAGGCAAAACCGTCACCATAGCCGGGCGATTGATGTCACGTCGAATTCAAGGGAAAGCCAGTTTTGCAGAATTGCAAGACAGCCAAGGGAGAATTCAGGTCTATTTCAACAGAGACGAAATTTGCCCTGACGAAGATAAAACCCCCTACAATGAAGTTTACAAAAAACTACTCGATATCGGAGATATCATAGGCATTGAAGGAGAATTATTTACCACTCAGGTGGGAGAAAAAACAGTCCTTGTCAAAAAGTTTACGCTACTGAATAAAACATTGCGTCCCCTACCCCTTCCCAAAACCGATAACGATGGAAATGTGTATGATGAATTCAACGACCCCGAACTGCGTTACCGGCAGCGCTATGTGGATTTGATCGTCAATCCTAAGGTAAAAGACACCTTTGTTAGACGGACCAAGATCACCAACAGCATACGAGAATTTTTTAACGAAAAAGGCTATCTGGAAGTCGAGACACCGGTATTACAGCCCATCCCGGGAGGTGCAGCGGCAAGACCTTTCGTTACCCACCACAACGCTCTGAATATTCCCCTATACCTAAGAATCGCCAATGAACTCTATCTCAAACGTCTGATCGTAGGAGGCTTTGATGGGGTGTATGAATTTTCCAAAGACTTTAGAAATGAAGGAATGGATCGCACCCACAACCCCGAATTTACCGTAATGGAATTGTATGTTGCCTACAAAGACTACTTCTGGATGATGGAAACCACAGAATCCCTTTTGGAGAAAGTGGCCATCGAAGCACAAGGCAGTACCAAATTCAAGGTGGGAAATCACAGCATTGATTTTAAAGCCCCCTACCCAAGAGTCCCCATTTTAGAAGCAATCAAAACCCACACGGGGATCGATGTTTCGGAAATGGATGAAAATCAATTGAGAGAGACCGCAAAAAATATGGGATTGGAAGTGGACGATACCATGGGAGAAGGCAAATTGATCGATGAAATCTTTGGAGAAAAATGCGAACACCACTACGTTCAGCCCACCTTTATCACCGATTATCCTAAATCTATGAGTCCGCTGACCAAAGAGCATCGCGATAATCCCAAACTTACGGAGCGTTTTGAATTGATGGTCAATGGAAAAGAGCTGGCCAATGCCTATTCTGAGCTCAACGACCCCATCGACCAAAGAGAGCGCTTTGAGGCTCAGTTGGCCCTTAGTGAAAAAGGAGATGACGAAGCCATGTTTATCGATCAGGATTTTTTAAGAGCTTTAGAATACGGAATGCCACCCACCTCCGGAATCGGGATTGGTGTTGACCGCCTGGTAATGCTGATGACCGACAACAGTTCCATTCAGGAAGTCTTGTTCTTCCCACAGATGAAACCCAAACAAAAATCAATTCCCCTTACTGAAGAAGAAAAAATTGTTTTGGAGTTACTTAAAAAAGAAAGTCCTACCGAACTAAACACCCTCAAAGAACAAAGTGGTTTGAGCAACAAAAAATGGGACAAATCCATTAAAAGCTTGACGAAAAACAAGTTGGCCAAAGTTTTTAAGAACGACCAAGGGCTTTGGGTGGAACTTTTGGGAAACTAAAATTTGACTTTCTAAGCTAGCATGTCAGTCAATTTTCCTAAGGACAGCTTCAATTTCCATTAAAACTTCATGACTGATTTCTTTATAGTCCAAGTGAAGTAAATTAAAATAGGGATTGTGATTGACTCTCCAGCGTAAGACCGTAG
>JAAZUX010000145.1 GCA_018623955.1 Flavobacteriaceae bacterium
GAGATCATCAATACTTTCGAAACAAAGTTTAAGTCAGAAATTCAAGAAAAAAAGGAAGCTTTCATCAAAGAAGGAGGAAACGAAATTGACTTTTATTTTAAACCCCAATACAAAAACACATTTGATCAAACTTTTAGAGAATACAAAAAAAGCAGAAGAACCTTTTTTCAAGAAAGAGAACAATCCCAAAAACTCAATCTGGATCGAAAGTTGGAAATCATTGAGAGTTTAAAAGAGCTCATCAATATTGATGAAAACATCAATACGACCTACAAGAAATTTAAAAATCTACAGGACAGTTGGCACAAAACCGGACCTGTACCTCGGGCTCAAAGCAATAATGTTTGGCAAACCTACAAGCACCACACTGAGATATTCTATGATTTTCTTCACCTGAATCGGGAATTGAGAGATTTGGATTTTAAACAAAACTATGAAGAGAAAATTAAAATCATAGAACAAGCCGAAACACTCTCCAAAATACCTGATGTACTCAAAGCCTCACGCGACCTCAATACCTTACATAGATTATGGAAGAATGACCTTGGACCGGTTGCCAAAGAGCATCGAGAAGAATTATGGGCCCGTTTTCAGGCGGCCAGTCAAATCATTCACGCCAGAAGGCAAGAGTTTGACAAAGAATACGACAATATTCTGGAAGAAAACCTCAACAAAAAGAACTCGATTTTGAATCGTATGGAGGAGATCAAAAACAATCCTCCAAAAAATCACAATGATTGGCGAAAAACCATTGATGAGTTCAATAATATGAGAACAGAATTCCAATCTATCGGGCAGGTAACCAAAAAGTTTAGTAAAACCACTTGGACCAGATTTAGGGAAATTAGCCGGGAAATCAATCGAGAAAAGAATCAATTTTACAAGTCTCAAAAGGCCGAGCAAAAAAAGAATATTGACCTCAAAAAAGCATTGATCACTGAGGTAAAAGAAATATTAGAAAATGACGATTGGAAGAGTTACAGTAACCGAATGAAAAACATTCAGAAGGATTGGAGGGCCATAGGGTTTATCCCGAGAAAGCTGTCCAACACCCTTTGGGAGGAATTTCGTTCCCAATGTAATCTTTATTTTGACCGCATCAAATCCGGTTATCAGAGAATCAACAAAAATGAGTTGGAGGCCCACCAAAAGAAAGAAGCGTTCATCAAAAGCATTGAAGGCTTTCAAATTCCGCCTGAACTGGATCCCTTTAAAGAATTTTTTAATTATCAATGGGAAGAGTACAATCAGTTGGGGGATTTAAGTGGCAATACCAATACCAAAAGCATTGAGGACTTCAATAATGCTTTCATTGCACTGATTGAAAAATCAGATATGGAAAAAAGTTTAAAGGCAGAGGCCGTAAACCATATTCGTTTTTCCATCATCAAAGACGATGAAAATGAATTGAGTCGTGAAATTCAAAACATTAAAAGAGTCATTGAAGAATTTAATTCAGAGGCAAGACAGTTAGAAAACAATCTCGATTATTTTTCAAATTCCAGCACCGACAATCCCCTTTTAACAGAGGTTACTTCCAAGTTGGATCGACTCAAATCTGAAATCGAAAAGCACAAAGAAAAGCTGATTGGTTTGAGAAAACTAAAAAGAGAAATGAGCGCCAGAAACGCCCCGGTTGAGGAAGAAACCCTTGAAGATGAGGGAGATGAAGGAGAAACGAAAACTTAAATCATTCTGTTTTTTTAGCTTCCTCCCATAAAACCTCCATTTCCTCAATACTCAACTCACTGACTTTTCTTTGAGATTTTTTGGCTTTTTCCTCAATGTAGTTAAAGCGTTTGATGAATTTTTTGTTGGTTCGTTCCAACGCATTTTCGGGATTAACCTTGAGGAAGCGTGCATAATTGACCAATGAAAACATCACATCGCCAAGTTCCGCCTCCATTTTTTTTGAATCTCCTGCATCGATTTCAGTCCTGAGCTCATCCAACTCCTCTTTCACTTTTTCCAATACAGCCTCTTTTTGATCCCAATCAAAACCCACTCCCGATACCTTCTCTTGAATTCTATAGGCCTTTACCAAAGCAGGAAGGCTATTTGGAACCCCTTCCAAAACACTTTTCTTACCCTCTTTTAACTTAATGTCTTCCCAGTTTTTGACCACTTGATCTGCATCTTCCACATCGGTTTCACCATAAATATGAGGATGCCGGTGTATCAATTTATCTGCAATTTGATTGGCGACATCCGCAATATCAAAAGCCTTTTTTTCACTCCCTATTTTGGAATAAAAAACAATATGAAGGAGAAGATCTCCGAGCTCCTTTTTGATTTCCTCCAAATCATTCTCCAAAATGGCATCTCCCAATTCATAGGTCTCCTCTATGGTCAAATGGCGAAGGGTCTCAAAAGTCTGTTTGCGATCCCAGGGACATTTTTCCCTAAGTTCATCCATAATGTCAAGCAAACGCTCGAAAGCCTGAAGTTGTGCTGTTCGCGATCCCATTTACACTTCCTCCGTATCAGAAGGTTTCTCCTCCTTTGGCAGGTCAAATTTTAATTCGTTTGAATCCAACAGTAGGTTGTACCACTGTATGATTTTTTTGATGTCACTGGCATATACACGGTCTTCATCATAGTCTTGAAAAACCTCAAAAAAATAGGACTCCAATTCCTCTTTGGAAGCTTTGGGTTTTACTCGGGTAGGCTGGCCTTTTTCCAACTGATACATTAACTCAAAAATATCACTTAAAGGCATTTCATCCTTTAATCCAAACACCCTGATTTCTGACAAAACATTGATTTGTTGTCCCAAGTTGGTAACAATTTTCTTTTGGCCGCTTAGTGAGGTAGCAATCACCCCCGTTCGGGTTTGAGCAACCATTCTAAACAAACCGGGTTTGCCAGCGATGGTTAATATTTTATCTAGATTAGATTCACTCATTTTCTTGTCTTTTTGGCCGAGAAACGCATTTTGTAATCGGAATTTATATTGCCTTTGCTAATATTATTCAATTTACCCTTTAACAATCTTTTCTTCAGTGAACTGAGTTTATCAGTAAACAAGATGCCCTCAATATGGTCATATTCGTGTTGAACGACACGCGCAGCAAGACCATCTAAGGTCAATGTCTGTTCCTTAAATTGCTCATCCAAAAAGTGTATGTTGATTTCCTCTTTTCGGGAAACATCCTCCCTGATGTTGGGAATACTCAAACATCCTTCGGTAAAATTCCATTCTTCACCGGTCTCAGCTATCATCCTAGGATTGATAAAAACCCGCTTGAAATTCTTTAAAAATTCCACCTCCTCAGGAGCTAAATCCTCGTCTTGAGCAAAAGGAGAAGCATCAATCACAAAAAGTCGTAAGGATTCTCCAATTTGTGGAGCAGCCAGACCGACTCCATTTGCGTTGTACATGGTTTCCCACATATCTGCAATCAGTTTATCCAAATTTGGATCCTCAGTATCTACAGGAGATGCCTTAACTTTTAAAACATTGGATCCATAAGCTATGATCGGTAATATCATAAAACTGATTTAGAATTTGATATCAAATAAGACTGTAAAATCAAGGTAGCACTGATTTCGTCAATAACTGCCTTGTCTTTTCTGGTCTTTTTTTTTGCACCTGTTTGAATGAGACTGTTAAAAGCCATTTTTGAGGTAAAACGCTCATCTTGGCGAACAACAGCTACTGTTGGAAATGTTTTTTTTAATCGGCCAATAAAGAGTAGAATGTCTGCTTCTACCTCAGATCGATTTCCGTCTTTCTGTTTGGGTTGTCCAACAACAAACTTAATAATTGAGGTTTCTTTTTGATAATCAAC
>JAAZUX010000008.1 GCA_018623955.1 Flavobacteriaceae bacterium
GAGGGCTCTAAGGTTTTATATGCTAAAAATTTTGAGACCAGTATCATAGAGAATTTGGGGAATGGTCAATTTAAAATAACCGCACTTCCCAAAGAGACCCAGTTGTCTCCCATTTATGGATTGGCCACAGGTGATTATAATCAAGACGGACACCTCGATATTGTGATGGGAGGAAATTTTACCAGTTCCAGGGTAAAATTCGGACACTACGATGCCATCAGGGGCATTTGCCTGTTGGGCAATGGAAAAGGGCAGTTCAGTTTCAAAGATGCCTCAGAAACAGGCTTGATGTTGTCCGGCGAAGTCAGGGATATTCAGAAAATCGTTTCTGCTCGTGGAGAAGAATATTTGATTTTTAGCCGAAACAACGATACGCCAAAAATCTATAAAACCAACCTAAACTAACACCATGATCTCCCCCAATCAATTAAATTTTTTTGAACAGGAGGGTTATTTAGCACTGGAAGATATTCTCAGTGTTCAAGACATGACATTTTACGCCCAAACGTATGATGCCTTTATCAATAACGAATTTGACACCTCTGATTTGAGAGCAGATCTGGCCGGTAAAGAAGACAATGACAAGGAGTACATCACTCAAATCATGCTTCCCTCAAGAATATACCCCGATTTACTCCATCACTCCATGCACCAAAAAGGTTTAGCGATTGCCAGGCAACTTTTGGGGGAAGATATGATATTAGATTTTGATATGCTGATCAACAAGGCCCCGCATACCAACCAACCCACTCCATGGCATCAGGATGCCGCTTATTGGATCGATATGCCCGACAAAAGAGCATTGAGCATTTGGTTTGCCATTGACGAGGCTACACTCGACAATGGCTGTATGTGGTACACGCCCAAATCTCATAAATTGCCCTTGAGGGAACACCATCAGCCCCTGGGCAAAGGAGCGCTTCAGTGCATTGGCTCAGAGGAAGAAAGTATGGCAGTTCCCCTAAAACCGGGTTCTTGTGCCATTCACCATGGGCATACGCTTCATTACAGTCGTGGAAATTCTACCTCCGGGCACCGCAGGGCGTTCATCCTCAATTTTCGACCCAAAAAAATGGTGGAGTTGGAAAGAGAGCAGGGCATGGATCACTCCGGGAATAGACAGGTGAGGGCCTAAAACGTTAATTCTCTTCAATAGCAACATCCAAAATACTACCCCTTATACTCAAACGGTAAAGATTCTTTTGTTCTCTTGTTGGATAAACCCTGTTGGAAAGAAAAATCATAAAACATTGATTAACGGGATCCACCCATACCAAATTCCCGGTAAATCCACTGTGACCAAAACTTTCTGGAGTGCATTTTTCTGAGGGATAGCGTTCTGAGGGGATAGAATCCAACGAGGGTTTGTCAAAGCCAAGCCCTCTTCGATTGTCAGAATTAGGATAAGTTCGTGATGTAAAGAGTTCTAGGGTTTCCGGTTTTAAATATTGCTTTCCTTCAAACTGCCCGTCATTGATAAACATTTCCAATAATTTGGCCAGTGAAGAGGCATTGGCGAACAGTCCTGCGTTACCGGAAATGCCTCCCATCAAACCGGCGGCTTCGTCGTGAACCCAACCGTGTACCAATGTTTTTCTAAATAGAGAATCCATTTCGGTGGGAACGATTTCTTTTTTTGGATAATCATAACTGGGGTTAAAGGTCAATCGCTCTATGCCCATGGGATCGTAAAAATGACTGTCCAAAAATTCATCAAAGGGCTGCCCACTCATCTGTTCCACCATATCCGGCAAAAGAAAAAACAATAGGCCTGAGTATCGGTACTCTCCAATTTTTTCGACCGGAGTTCTTTTGATTCTCCGCATTATTTTTCTCTCATATTTTCTGTGGATAAACAAAGAGTCTGAGAGGGGATCCGGATACCTTTTATTTTGTGAGGGAGAAAGGGTTCTGGATTTCAGTTTTCCATTTTTACGCCTTACCGTATTTTGGTGTTCGATGTAGGGTAGCCATCCGGCTTGGTGGCTGAGGACTTCCCGAAAAGTACTGTGTTTTTTATTGGTGTTTTTGATCAGTGGAATGTAGTCCGCAACCCTACGATCCAAATCTATGTCGTACAGCTCGTACAATTTCATAAAGGCCAGGGTGCTGGCCAAAATTTTGGTTACGGAGGCCAAGTCATACAGATGGTGGTTTTCTACCCGAACAATAGAATCATAGGTGTGAAATCCATAACTTTTATTGAATCTAATACTGTCATGCTTAAAAATCAATACTTGAGCCCCCGGATAGGCCTTTTGTTGAATTCCCATTTGAACAATGGAGTCAATTTTGTACTCCAAAGCATCATTGAGAGGGCTGGAAAGCGAATCTTGCCCGTGGAGTCCAAGAGTCCATACCATTGAAAAAAGGAAAATCACTTTTTTCATAAGGATTGTTTATTATTCAATTTCGACAATCACATCGATCTCTACCGCAATATTAAAGGGTAAAGATGCCATTCCAACCGCAGCACGGGTGTGTTTTCCCCTTTCACCGAAAACAGCAACCATAAGGTCTGAAAAACCATTAACCACACTGGGGTGCTGTGTAAAATCGGGAGCAGCATTGACCATGCCTGTGGCCCTGATGATTCTTTTGACCCTGCTCAGATCTCCCAATGCGCTTTTTAGTATGGCGATTTGATTGATACCGGTCAGTCGGGCTGCCTCGTATCCCTCTTCGATACTCAAATCGGTACCTACTTTTCCGGTGATAAAGTTTCCATCCGGTTTTAGAGGACCGTTACCGGAGAGGAAAAGCAAATTTCCTACTTGAACGGTATTGACAAAATTGGCAACCGGAGTCGCGGGTTGGGGGAGTACGATTCCCATACTGTCCAGTTTAGCCTCCGGATTGAAATCGGATTTGACTTCTACGGTTTTGTTTTGTGCTTGGGGTGAACCACAGGAAACCAGGGAAAGCCCAAAACTCAAAACCAGTATATATAGAATTTTCTTCATGACTTTTTTTTAAACAGCTGATGATAAAATTTCTTTCACCCTTTTGGCAACGATACGCTCTTGACCGGGTACCATCATCCAGGTGGTTATCCCTACGCTCTTGGAATCTCCAACGGTTTGAATCGAGGGGTGGCCCTCCGCCAGTTGTTTCCTTACTTCGTTAGGACTTATTTTCACTTTCTTTTCATCCCAACGAATACGTAAACTGGGGACATGGTTGGCGTAGGGTGGAACGTGAATTTCAGTTTCCACTCCCGCTATTGAGGTGGCGCTGTCACTGATGAGTTGGATCTGTGATTTCCACATTTCCCATTCTTTGTCGTGGTCTTTTTCAAGATACAATTCCAAAGCGGCCAACATACCTAAAACTTCTTCCTTGTTGACTTTCATCCCTCGACCAATGGTTTCTCCCCGGGGTGGAGTGTGCATTCGCGCTGCTTCGATATATTCTCTTTTACCCAAGAGTAAACCGGCACTTTGTGGACCTCTCAATCCTTTACCCCCTGAGAAAGCAACCAGGTCAAATCCCATTTTGGTGAAGCGAAATAGATTTTCTACCGGAGGCACATCTGCGGCACAGTCAATAAAAGTAGGGATATTGTGTTTTTTTCCTAGCGCAACAAACTCCTCCCATTTGATTTCGCCCCGATCGGTATGAGCATTGAGAAACCAAAGCATACAGGTTTTGTCTGTGATCGCCTTTTCTAATTGTTTGGCGGTTTTTACCTTGACCACTTTGGCACCGACATTGGTCAGTGCTTGGGCATATCCAATGGTGTGAGATTCTTGTATAATGACCTCGTTTTTCATCCCATCAGTATTGGGAAGTTGTTTTACCTTTTTTGGATCTTTTCCGGTGAGGATACCTGCCATTCCAATGCTCATGGCACCAAAACATCCCGAAGAAACCGTTGCATATTCACACTCTAATAATTCGGCGATACGTTCTCCTACTTTATCTTGTAAATCATCCAAATTGACGTATTCGGTGGCCCCGTAGCTGATGGCTTCAATCACTTCTTTGGGCATGAGTGATCCTGTCATTGAGGTATAGGTTCCAGCCGCGTTGATGAATGTTCTGAGACCGAGTTCTTTGAAAAAATCTCTTCTCAAACTCGAAACTACTGCTGCGGTTTTGGATTGTGCCGACAGCGATTGGGCTCCCAGGAGACTCCCCGCAAAGGGAAGGGTGGCTAATGATTGAAGTACTTTCCTTCTGTTGATCATAATTTTATTTTTTTTGATTTAATCTACTGCAGCGATACAATCGATTTCAACTAATGAATTTCCGGGAACACCTCCGTAGGTAGCTACTGTGGTTCTGACCGGTGGATTTTCACCAAAACGACCTCTGTAAACCTCATTCATTTTGTGGTAGTCTGCCAAGTCTGCCAGGTAAACATTTACTTTAAGAACCTGTTCCATGGAAGAACCGTTTCGTTCTAACTCTTTTTGTACTTCGTTCAAAACGTGATCGGTATGGGCCTTGATGTCTCCATCAAAATGAGCTCCTTTTCCTGCTATGTATAAGGTGTTTCCATGTCTCACAGCTCCGGAAAACAATGGCATTTTCTGATCTTCAACGATTTTACCTACTACTTCTTTTTTGCTTTTGGCAGGGGCTGCTTTTACAGTTGCTACGCCAAACAAGCCAGCCATTCCCATTCCAATATTCTTTAATACGGATCTTCTTTTTTCGTTATGTTTCATCTTTTTAAATTTTATTGTTAAACTATTACCACATTCTTTTTTTAATCAATTCTTTAATTTGGTCTTTGGGAACAGGAAGTTCATCCATATGATCCCTGATCCACTTGGAGAAATCTTTCTCGATTTCCTCAGACCATTTGTTGTCGATTTGTCCCGGGGTGTATTTTCCTTCTTTTAATCGGGTGATGCCGAACAAGTCTCTGAGCCGCACCACTTCAGAGGTAACCACTACTTTCTCAGCCAAATGGGCCGGAATAAAAATCACACCTTCTTTTTTGGCCAGAACCACATCGCCGGGCATGACAGTAGCCGCTCCTATTCTGATGGGATCATTGATACTCAAAAGCATAACCTCAGTGAGAAATGAAGGGTGCCAGGCCCTGACAAAAGCATTAAAGCCTTCGATTTCGGAGAGTCCTTCCATGTCTCTGCTCGAGGCATTGAATACCACACCGGTTTTGGATTTGGCATAAATGGAATTTCCGAGGTTGTCGCCAATTAAAGTTCCATCTACAATTTTCCCAAAACCATCAGCGACGTATACGTCGTGTTCTACCAATCGGTCGATGGGCCAGGAGTTGGTATTTCCAATTTCTCCTGCTTCCAAACCTTTTTGTTTGATTTGATCGGCCACATCAGGTCGGTTGGGCATGTATTGAACCGTAAGAGCACGGCCCACAACGGTTACGTCATCGTGTAAGGGTTGCCATCCTCCCTCAAATTGGTTGTGGAAACCTTCATTTCTTAAAACCCCCCAAGCCTCTTCTATGGTTACTTTTTTCATCCGTTCCAAGATGTCTGCAGCCACTTTGGGCCTCCCATCCTCAAAACGTTCTCCTTCCCACTGGTGGGTTAAAAATTTCATTTGATCAACACTCAGATTTTGGGCATAGCCATTGCTGAGGATCAAAACACAAATTAGAAGAAAAGGAACAGCAGTTAATTTTTTTAAGATCATTCGATTAATGTTTAAATTTATTTTTTCTTTTCAGGGTCTTTGTCGCGCCACCAAGTCGCCAAAGAAGAACCGGAAATGTTCATCCAAGGCCCAAAGACAGCAGGGGCAAGCCCTACGGTGGAAACTTTGCCCATCTCTAGGGCAATTCCGGAGGCCAACCCACCATTTTGCATACCCACCTCTAGGGCAATGGTACGACAGTCTTGCTCTTTCATTTTGAGCAATCTGCAGCCCCAGTAACCCAGCAAATAACCCAATAGATTGTGGATGATGGCTGCCAAGATCAGTAATATTCCAATAGACAAAAGAGAATCTCTTCCGGCTGCAGTGATGATCATAATGATCAAAGCAATAGCAGTCATGGATACCACGGGCATGGCTTTGTCCAGCCATTTGGCTTTGCCGTGAAAAAAGTGATTGAAAACCAAGCCCAATACCACGGGAAGAATCACCATTTTCACAATACTGAGCATCATGGCTACAAAATCAATAGGAACAAAGGCACCGGAAAAATACTTCATCAAAAGAGGCGTCATAAAGGGGGCCACCACAGTGGCTACAGCGGTCAGTGTTACAGAAAGTGCAACATTGGCTTTGGCCAAATAGGCCATAACATTTGAGGCGAGTCCACTGGGAGAAGAACCGATAAGGACTACTCCTGCAGCAATCTCGGCAGGAAAGTTGAATAGGGTGGCCAAGCTGAAACCCAAAAAAGGCATAATACTGAATTGACAGATCAGACCCACCAAAACCCCTTTGGGCATTTTGATCACACCATAGAAGTCATTAAAACTCATGGCAGTTCCCATCCCAAACATGATGATTTGCAGAAGCGGAACGATGAGTTTTTTAAGTTGAAAATCTCCCCACTGAACAAAAGTTTGGGGATAGAACATTGAAAGGCTAACAGCGGCAAAAATTAAAACGGTAAAGGAGAAACCCTTGAGGTTCTCATTGCCTCTCATGCCTAAAGCCAAGGTTAAAAAGAGAAGAATCAACGGCGCCCCGGTCATGCTAACATTTCCTGACAAATAGAGTCCTGCAGCGATGACAAACATCATACCCGAGAGCGCAAAAAGATATTTAGAGAGTGTTTTCATATTTATTTCCAGTCACTGCTGGCCAGGCCGTTTAGGTCGTAAACTACTTTTCCGTCTCTAAGGGTGAGTTCACACTCGAGTTTTTGATTCCCTTTCATTCTTTTTCCTCGGGTATCGATAAAGCCAAAATCTCCTTTTCTGATATTGAGTAGCGTAACATCTGCCAAGCCACCCACACTCAAATGTCCTAGGTCTTTTCTTTGTATGTATTTGGCGGGCTGTGAGGTAGTAGCAGCAATCACTTCTTGGATACTGAGTCCCATGTTGAGGAATTTGGACATAACGTTATTGATGTTCTTCATTCCTCCGTTCATACTTCCGGTATGAAGGTCGGTACTGATGACATCGGGTTTTAACCCTTGTTGGATTGCAGGGACGGCCTGTTCAAAAAGAAAACTTCCCCCTCCATGTCCTACGTCAAAAACAATTCCTCTTTTTTGGGCTTTAAAAACATAATCTCTCACTTTCCCATTTTCAGCCACAATAGGTGTTCTCCCATTGACATGAGCATAGGCATGAGTAAATATATCTCCGGGCCTGAGTTTTTCCAAAAACAATTTGTCCAGAGGAAGCTCAGGATTGCTCCCGCCAAAATCAATCATTACGGGAATACTCCCTATTTTACCCGCCTCAACAGCAAGTTCTGTTGGAGTCCAGTCATAGCCCATAAAATGGGCGAGTTTGACTCCAACTACATGATCCTTATTTTGTTTGGCGACCATAGCAGTCATTTTAGGATTCATGTCGTCAATGTGTTGCTCCCTGTGTCCACCGCTCATTCCAGCACCTACTATATTTAAAAAGCAGAGCACTCTGGTTTTGGATGGATCGATTATTTGAGACTTGTAAAGCTCAAAATTCCTCCACCCGGGACTTCCCGCATCCACAACGGTAGTGACACCGGATCGAAAAGTGAATCCATCAGGAGGAACGGCAGAAAAGCTATTGGCCAAGTAGCGGTTATGGACAGTTCCATAGAAGTTGTGGGTGTGCATATCAATGAGTCCGGGACTGACAATCAAACCCGATGCATCCACTACTTTTTTGGCTTGATTTGCAGAAATTTTCTTTTCAATAGCAGCAATTTTATTTCCCTTGATGGCAAGGTCCATCACTTGATCTATGTTGTTGACAGGATCAATAATATGTCCTCCTTTGATAAGGATATCGTAGTTCTGCGCCAAAAGTGATCCACTCACCAGCACCAGAGCTAGGGACAATAATTTTAGTTTTTTCATGATTCCAGTTTTAAATTTCAATTTCCTTTGATTATTTGTTGTTTGATTTTCTGTAGTTTTCTACTTCCTCAGCCGAAATACTTCCGGCTTTGTTCTCAAAGTGAGTTCTAATATAAGTCAAAACGTCGGCAATTTGATCGTCATTCAAAAATGAATGCTGAGGCATCACACCATCATAAATCTCTCCATTGACCTCTATGGCCCCCTCCATTCCGTTGAGGATGAGGTGAACCAATCGCTCTTTATCTCCGGTTACCCAATCGGTGCCATTGAGGGGTGGAAATCTTCCCGAGGCGCCCATACCGTTAGATTGATGGCATGCCATACAGTATTGATTGTAGATTTTTTGACCAATGGCCAAATCTTCGGGTTCAATCCTGTCCTTGACAATATCAGGGGTTCTGATATGGGTCATTTTTTTTCTTTCTTCCATTTGGGCTAACTCCTTTGTGCCAAATGTTTCTCGGTCTCCTTTGAATTGTACCTTCCAGATCCTGCCTTTTTCAGTTTCCCCAATATACATGGAACCATCAGGAGCAAATGCAATCCCCATGGGTCTGAATTCTGCATCGCGGGGATTGACGATAGGGTCTACCCCCGCAAAACCATCGGCAAAAACTTCATAGGGCCCGGAGGGTTTGCCATTTTCGAAAGGAACAAATCCAATAAAATAACTGGATTGAGGATAGGGTGCTCTGTTGGTAGAACCGTGAAAAGCGATAAAAGCTCCATTTTTATAGTGATCCGGAAAGGCATCACCGGTGTAAAAGACCAAATCGTTGGGAGCCCAGTGTCCTGGAAAACCTATTACAGGATCTTTGTAGTCGGCACAGCGACCAATAATGGTTCCATCTCCACCATATTCCGGAGCCAGCACCTTTTTACCCTGCATTTGATCATAAAAGCAATAGGGCCATCCAAAGTGATCCCCTTTCTCTATTTTAATAAACTCCTCCGATGGAAGCAGGGCACTTTCCCATTGGCTAAAGTGATTGGGCCACAGCCGATGTAAATCGTCTCTTCCATGTACCACTGAATACAAGCTCTGGTCCGAAGTATTCCAGTCCAATGCCACGATACTTCTCAGACCGCTGGCATAGAATTCTCCGTCTTTTTGGGTTTGCCCAATTTTCTCAGCGTCAAAACGCCAGATACCGCCGTGGTCCATCAATAAGGGACACGGGTCTTGGCCGGGTACCAAAGGTGTTCTCTTGGGGAGTTGGCAGGCGTTATTGGGCGCACCAAAGGGAACAAAAATATGTCCTTCCTCATCAAAGGCAATGGGCTTGCCAATGTGCTCGTGAGATCCATGTGCATGATCGTCATGGACAATGATCTCTGCCGCTCCCGTTGGAACCAGATTTTCCTCATCCAACTTGATTCTATAGACGGTGAGTTGAGAACTGAAATAGAGATAACCTTTGTATATTCTGGCTGCAGTTGAATAATTTCCTCTTTGTGGCAGGTGGTATTCTCCAAACTTGACC
Organism: Flavobacteriaceae bacterium; assembly: GCA_018623955.1. The sequence continues at coordinate 9,457 of JAAZUX010000008.1, forward strand.
AAAGAGTCTGCAACCCCATCGTTATTGAGGTCTCTGATGGCAGCCATCACACCCGCTTCGCTGGGGCGTTTGAATTTGGCGTATAGATCACCATTTTCATTCACGGCCATATGGCGAACAGTTTCGGTAATACTGTCCACAAAAACCGTGGCTTCAAAACCTTGGGGGAGGTAAAGTGGAGACTGAGTCGTTGGACTTTCACAACCTATAATTGTTACCAATAAAAACAGGTAAAATATTCGAAATTTGTTCAGCATTAAATTCATCATTCTATCAATCATCATCATTATCAATTTTTATTGAAAATTTAAAATTCCAAAGTATTCGGGACGGTGAAAATCAGGTTTTGGGGTTTTAACTGGGTTCCAACTCAAATAATGTCGTTTGGTGGTATCGTCTCCACATTTATAAAAATTGGCATTGGAAACCAGTTTAGAAAAACTCAATCCTTCATCATAAGTAAAAATGGAGCTGGGAATGACCACTACCATTTCCCACTCAAAGGCCCCTGATTTTTCTTCAAAAGACTCCTTGCCCAATGTGGACCAAGTTTTGATTTTTTGTTTGATCAATTCAGGAGGAATAAAAGTACGCTTCCCTCGTCCGGGCCCATAGGCCAAGTGTGAAGTGCCGATACAGTTAAATTCAAAATTGTAATAGTTTCCGTTTTGAGCCGGATCGACAAAAAACTCAACACAACTGTCTCTGTGTACTGCCGAATTGGGATCCGTTCTTCGGGCCAAGACATGTTCTTCTTTGACATAATATTTTAGGAACAAAAGACTGTCATCGTGAGCAATTCTAAAACCCACTTCGGGCTGGTAGGGAAATGCCTCCCATTCCAACCAATCAACTTTATTGAGCGGGGTGTTTTGTTCCAAAGCCTTAGATACATTGTCAAAACTCAAAACGTCTTTGATCGAAATTTTTGGTACGTCTACACTTTGTTTATTCGTATTCATGTCGGAACAACTCCATAGACAGATCAAGATTATGAAGCTGATTTTTTGAAGTTTTATCATGCTTTAAATTTAATTTAATTAATTTACAAATTGAAATTAAAATTTATGAAAACTAAAATATTAGGAACACTAACAACACTATTGATCGTTTGTCTTTCGTGTGAACAAAAAGAAGTGCAGTATCAATCTCAAGATTTAGTGTTTGTAGGCCAATATACTTCTGGCCTTGAGGGCCCCGCAGTCGACCAAGATGGCAACCTTTATTTTGTTAATCCAACGCACAGTGGTTCTGTGGGGAAAGTTGATACGGAAGGAAATTTTAGTTTATTTATTGAGCATCTCCCCGAGGGAAGTACTGCCAATGGAATACGCTTTGGTCTAGATCAAAGCATGTATTTGGCAGATTACACCGGACACAATGTTTTGAAAGTGAACCTGCAATCTAAAGAGGTCAGCGTTTATGCTCACGATTCACTGTTGAATCAGCCAAATGATCTGGCGATCTGTTGCAATGATAGAATGTTTGCATCGGATCCCAATTGGAAAGAAAGCACAGGTCAGCTTTGGAGGATAGAAAATGGCCAATTCCACCTTTTGTCAAAAGAAATGGGAACAACCAATGGGGTGGAGGTAAGCCCCGATGAAAAGACTCTGTATGTCAATGAGAGTGTACAAAGAAGCGTATGGGCTTTTGATCTGGACACCGAAGGTAATATTTCCAACAAAAGACTTTTTCATCAATTTGATGATTTTGGGATGGACGGTATGCGTTGTGATGTTGAAGGGAATCTATACATCACAC
>JAAZUX010000146.1 GCA_018623955.1 Flavobacteriaceae bacterium
CTTTAGGCCTCGACCGCCCGACACGACAATGTCCGCATCGGCGATGCTTACCTGGCCACTTGCTTTTTCAACTTTCTCCACCTCCAAGTTGGTCGCTATTGGGGTGGCTGACTTATCCTCTGCACTGATTTCTTTTGGATTTTCTGATATGCCAAAAGAGTTGTTCGACAAGCCGATAATGTTTACCTCGCTATCAAGAACGCAAGTGTTGAACGCCTTATTGGTAAAACAAGATCGTTTAACCGTCAGGGGTTGTAAAGATTCAGGTAGTCCCACCACATTGGAAGCATAGCCTGCCGAAAGGGAAACAGCCAATAAAGGCGCTAAGTATTTCGCATTGGCACTTGAGCTTAAAAGTACCAGTTTTACTCCATTTTCCTGTGCGACTGAAGCGAGATTGACAGCATACTGCTGGGCGGTGAAATTTTCCAGTGTAGGGTCACTGATCTGAATGACCCGTTCAACACCGTAAGTCCCCAGCGTTTGGGGATCGCTGTGGTTGAAACTGGCAGCAATCAATTCAATACCCAATTGGTCGGCAATGGCCCTACCGTAGGAAGCCAATTCCAGTGCAGACTTTTTAAATTTTCCGTTTTCAGATTCTGTATAGATTAAAATACCCATAATGTGTTTTCTAAATTACTTTGGCCTCGTTGTGAAGCAAATCGATGAGTTGGTCAATTTGATCGGAATCGACCATTTTGACTGCTCCCTTGGGGGCAGGTTTTTCAAATTTTGAAATGCTAGACTTGGCCTTGCCGTCTTTGGGAGGAAGTACTGTCAAACTTTTTTGTCGGGCTTGCATGATCCCTCTCATATTGGGAATGATCAAGTCCTTTTCCTCTACCAGACCTTTTTGAGCACCAATCACCAAAGGAAGTTGACACCCAACGGATTCAATACCTCCATCAATTTCTCGCTTGGCTTTGGCGGTGCTGCCTTCTATTTCAAGTCCCATGCAATTGGTTACAAAATTATACCCCATTAGGGCAGAAAGCATTCCCGGAACCATAGCACCGTTGTAATCAATGGACTCTCTTCCCGCAATGATCAAATCATAATTCTCTTCCTTGCAGTGGGCACTCAATTGTTGCGCTACCTGAAAACCGTCTGTAGGAATCAGATCAACCCTAAAGGCCCTATTGGCACCAATGGCCAAGCACTTTCTCAGTGTGGGTTCACAACTGGCATCTCCAACAGTGATTACCGTTACTTCTGCTTGTTGTTTTTGTTGAAACCAAACTGCTCGGGTGAGTCCAAATTCATCGTTCGGGTTGATGATGAATTGAACGCCGTTTGTGTCAAAGGCTGTATCATAATCAACAAAATTTATTTTAGAGGTGGTATCAGGAACATGACTGATGCATACCAAAATTTTCATAAAAGGATTTTTAAGTCAATCATTCATATGATTGTATGACAAAATAATAAAAACTAGGACTATAAATTGATTAAAACGATCAATAACCTACAAATACAAAGTTATTAAAAAATGTTATGCATGCATAACATTTTTTAATAACTTTTGATTTAATCTTGATGGCAGGGGTAAGGTCAACACCCGCAGTTGGGGTTTAATTTTTTGCAATATTCACTCAGGGTCATCCCCTTATATTGCTTGAACAACTTATCAAACTTTTCTTTTGAGGCGTAGCCACAAATTCTCCAAATACGATCCAAGTCGCCACTTATTTTATGGGAGTCTTTTGACTTTATGATACTGTCTGCAATTGAGATGGCGTATAGAAGCTTTGATTTGTCAGCTTCTCGGATTACCAGATCATCTTTGTTGATTTCTAAACCCATCTCGGAATTAAATATACAAAAAAATGGCAATCAAATTCATCGTAAAAAGGGGGTGAAAACTTGGGGGAATTAACCCATCAAAGATTGGACTTTCATCGCCAAGCCCATATCTCCGTCAATTTTGACTTGCCCTCCCATAACTGCCATCATGGGGTTGAGTTCCCCATCCCTGAGTTTCTCCAAAACCTCTGTGGAAACTGTTATGGTACAATCTGCTTCCAAGTCATCCATAGATACAGTATTTTGCTCGCCTTTACCATCAATAAAAACTGCGTTTTCATCGACCATAAATTTTAGGGTACCTCCCAAAGGACTGGCATTTTCAGCTTTCTCTTTAAACTGTTCAAATACTTTTTGATGACTCATAGGAATAATTGTTTTAAACAAATGTATAAAAAAATTCATCCCTCCCAATTTTTTAATAACCACCTCTTATCAGAGTAATAATTGTTTTTAATTGACATTACATTTTTAGTTTCTTTAAAAGAATTAAATTTATGAACAACCACTGCTCTGAAGGCTAAGCAAAAAACAGCCTTTGGATAAAAACAAAATTTAAAGGATGAAATCAACACCTATTTTTTAATCATTATTATGCATGCATAATATTTTTTTAATAGATTTGCTAAAAACCAAACAATGCAATACAGAATAAAGAAAGTTGCCGTTTTAGGTTCCGGTGTCATGGGTTCCGGAATAGCATGCCAGTTGGCGAATGTAGGACTCGAAGTATTGATGCTGGACATTTTGCCCCAAGGAACATCAGACAACAAAACAAACAGAAACAGTGTGGCCCAAAACGCACTGAACAAAGCCATCAAATCAAAGCCCGCCCCGCTCTACAAAAAACAATATGCCAGTAGAATAACCGTCGGGAACTTCGAAGATGATTTTGAAAAAGTAAAAGATGCCGATTGGATCATCGAAGTGGTCGTAGAAAGACTGGACATCAAACAACAGATTTTCGAAAAAGTTGAAAAATACAGAAAACCGGGCAGTATTGTAAGTTCTAATACTTCCAGTATACCCATCTCTCAGTTGTCTCAAGGAAGATCAGAGGAATTTAAAAAACATTTTTGCGGTACCCACTTTTTCAATCCACCCAGATATTTAAGGTTGCTTGAAATCATTCCTATTGCCGAAACCCAGCCCGAATTGGTTGATTTCTTTATGCACTTTGGCGAAATCAATTTGGGAAAACAAACCGTCTTGTGTAAAGACACCCCCGCTTTTATTGCCAACAGAATTGGGGTCATGTCGGGAGTAAAAGTTTTTGATCTGACTCAGAAATACGACCTCTCTATTGAAGAAGTTGATGCCTTGACGGGTGCGCTCATAGGAAGACCCAATACAGGAACCTACAGATTGCAGGACTTGGTAGGGTTGGATACAGGTGAAAAAGTCACTCAGTTTGTCGTAAACAATGTCAAAAACGATTCCTTTTTTGAATCCGTGGGAAAGGCCCCTGAGACAAAATTTATGACCTTCCTGTTGGAAAACAACTTTTTGGGCAACAAAACAGGTAAAGGTTTCTACCACAAAACCGATCAAAAAGATCAGAATGGTAGAACCATCGTCAACGCTTTGGATCTCAAAACACTGGAATACAAGCCTAGTGTACGCCCCAAAAACCCCATTCTCAAGGAAGCCAAAGCCATCGAAAACATGCACAAACGTATGCCGTTTTTGATGGGCAAAGAGGGAAAAGAAAGTCTATTTCTCAAGGATTATTTTGCAGCGATTTTTGCTTATGCCGCCCAACGTGTTCCCGAAATTTCTGATCAATACTATCCTGTGGATGATGCCATGAGGGCAGGATATGTTTGGGATTTTGGTCCTTTTGAATACTGGGATTTAATCGGTTTTCAACAAGGCGTTGATATGATCGAAGCGGCCGGTGAGAAAATCCCCGATTGGATCAAGCAAATGCAAAATGCCGGAGCCGAGCAATTTTACAAATAC
>JAAZUX010000147.1 GCA_018623955.1 Flavobacteriaceae bacterium
AGTCCATCATTTTCTCTTACGATGGGGCATCCTATTATTTTAGTTTTCAGTTCAAGAGTCCGGTTGATGTGATCTATGATCAAAAGCTGTTGAAAATCTTTTTCACCGAAATAGGCACAGTCTGGAGCGAATGTTTTAAAAAAATGGGATACTACTGTGGCCACACCTTGGAAGTGCCCTGACCTTTTTTCACCCTCCATTACCTGATCTATACCGTCCAGGTCAAAAGATTTTGATTCCACGATATTGCCGTACACATCATCTACTTTGGGAACGTAAACTAAGATCTTTTCACTGATTTTTTCAATTTTTCGCAGATCTTCATCAATGGTAATTGGATAGTTGTCAAGGTCACTTTTGTCATCAAATTGAGTAGGATTGATGAAAATACTGATCAAAACGGTTTGGTTTTCTTCCATCGCTCTTTCAATCAAAGACAAGTGTCCGAGGTGAAGAGCGCCCATGGTGGGAACCATCCCAAGGGGTCGAGTTTCGTTTGACAAGTGCTCAACCAAGGATTGGGAAGTGTTGAAAACCTTCATTTAGTAAAAAATTACAGGCGTAAATATACAGAATTCAACATATTCCGTTTAATTTTCGTAATTTCGCAAAACTTTATACCCTTGATTATTATAGAGAGTTTATGAAAGACAAAAAGGTTCTAAATATCTCGTCTGAAGTGGTGCCATATCTCCCACAGACCAATCAAGCGATCAGTTCATTCAAAATTCCGAAAAACATCAATGATCACGGTGGTCAAACCAGGATCTTTATGCCCCGATATGGTTTGATTAATGAAAGAAGGCACCAGTTACACGAGGTAATTCGACTTTCTGGAATGAATTTGGTGATCAATGATGTTGATATGCCATTAATCATCAAGGTTGCCTCAATTCCTAAAGAGAGGATGCAAGTTTATTTTATTGACAATGATGAATATTTTAAAAGACGGGCTGTATTAAGAGATGAAAATCAAAGACTTTTCGACGACAATGACGAAAGGATGATCTTCTTTACCAAAGGAGTTATTGAAACCGTTAAAAAATTGAATTGGTCTCCCGACATCATCCACTTGCACGGTTGGTTTACCAGTCTATTTCCGCTTTATCTCAATACCTATTACAAAGATGAACCCATCTTTGCCCACAGCAAAATCGTAACTTCTGTATACGCCCAGGATTTTGAAGGTGTTTTGTCTGATCAATTCTACAACAAAGTGGCCTTTGACGGTATATCAGAGGAATTGATTGAAGCTTTAAAAAATCCCAGTTTTGAAAATTTAGAACAATTGAGTCTAAATTTTTCTGACGGTTATGTAATGGGTGATGTTGAGACCCCTAAGTCTATTGAAAAATATTCAAAGGATAAACAAATCCCGGGACTCAATTACCAAGAATCTCAAAACGAGGACGCCTTAGCTAATTTTTACACTAATCATATTTTAAAATAACGGATGTATTTTTTGAGGATGTTCATCAATCGTGTGACTATTCTTTTGGCATTATCCCTGATCCTTTTTTCATGTGATAAGGAATACCACGCTGCCGGTTCTGAACTTTTGCTTTCTACGGCCCTTAAGTCCAAAACCTTTGAGGCACCGGTTTATTCTTATCAGAGTAAGGTGAATTATTTTCAAACCGATGGTCTGCCTCTGGCCCAATTGGGGAAAATCAATCTGTCCGGCCTGGGGACTACTGAAGCCAATATCACTGCCAAGCTGGTGGTTTCCCAAAACCCTGTATTTGGCAGATTTACTCAAAAAAAAGAGGATGAAGGAGATGACGATAACTCTGCTGTTATTGACGAAAAAGAAACCGTAACCCAGGTTTATTTAGAAATACCTTTTTTTAACAATACCGACGACAAGGATGGCGATGGTGTAATTGATGCTCTTGATCTTGACCCCAATGATCGCGATAGTGATACTGATGGCGACGGCCTTAGTGACTTTGCTGAAACCAACAATAACCTCAACCCTTTGAGTGAAGACAGTGATGGTGACGGTATTTTGGATGATGTAGATCAAGACAACAAGACCTACGACAATGAGAACAAGATATATGAAATTGATTCTATTTATGGGAATCGCAATGCCCGTTTCGACCTGAAAGTTTACGAACTCAAATACTTTTTATCCAAGTACGATCCTGCCACTGAATTTCAAACACAGTCTAAATTTTTTTCCAATACTGATTATTTTGAAAAAGGTTTCTATGGAGAAACACTTCACGATGACTCTTACCAGCTTAATTTTGAAGAGTTGCGCTTCAATCATAAAGAAGACGACCCCGACACCGAAGATGTAGACGAGCGAGAAACAGTAGAAACTCGCCTGACCCCAAGAATTAGAGTCCCACTGGACAAAGCTTTTTTTCAAGAAAAAATCCTTGACCAAGAAGGAAGTAGTGTTTTTTCAAATGATGATAATTTTTCCAGACACCTGCGTGGGCTGATTATAAAAACCGAAAATTTTGATGACGACTTGTATATGTTGTTGGACATCAGTAATGCCAGAATCAAGGTTGAATACGAATATGATGAAGTAGACACCAATGGAACTGAAAGCGATACCTCCGATGATGTCACAGAAAAGAAGTCAAAAACCTTTTTGCTCAATTTCGGATTGAACTTTAATACCATCAGAAACAACAACTCAAACACTACTTTTGATCAAGAGGTTATTGTGGGTCAAAATGAAAAAGCTTCACAGCATATCTATCTCAGTGGAAATGGATTGTTTTCCACCTTGAAACTATTTGAAAACCAAGATGGACAAGGAAAACAAACATTAAAAGATTTAAGGGACAATAATTGGGTAATCAATGAGGCTAATTTGGTGCTTTATGTCGATCAGGATCAATACAGCCCATTTGACCGATCTCAATTTCCAGATCGGCTGTATTTGTATAAATACGATTATGGAGTCCCGCTTACTGACTTTAGTATTGATAATTCGGTAAACAACGAGGTAAGGAATAGAAATAAATTTATATATGGTGGAATTTTAGAGTTGGATGATGCCAATAGGCCCTATCGTTATAAATTTAGAATAACAGATCATATCAATCGTCTCATCACTAAAGACTCTACCAACGTAAGATTAGGACTGGTTCCCTCCAATGGTCTCAACTTTATCAACTCCAGAAGAGCAGAAACTGTCAATCAAGAAATGATCAATTATCCAATTACTGCAGTGCTCAATCCTAGGGGTGTGATACTGCACGGCTCCGAAAGTGAAAATCACCCAGAGGGTGGCTTAAAGTTGGAGATCTTCTACACAGAGTATTAGTTCTTAGAATTTTACTACAGGGCAAAAGCTGCTCAACGAAACAAATTACATAGGAATTTACAATCAAAAACCTTTTATCGATAATAAAAAACTATAATTATTTTGTAATGCAGTAAAATTTAGCAATTAAACAGTGAATTACTGTTTCTTCATAAGAAAAAACTATTAAAAATACTTACTTAATAGTATTTGTCTAATATAAAGAAGCGATATGCAACCCATGGTCATCATTAGAGCGATTTTCCAACCCCATAAGATCCCCACAAATAGAAAAATACTGGCCCACCAAAAGAAAAATAAGAATAATCCTGCACTGATTTTAATTGAGCTGTAGAAAACAACATCTTCAAAAAGCCCGAGAATTTTTTTGATCAAAAACAATGGAGGCAGATTGGGTATTGAAAGCACCCCGATCAACATCTTTTGCCATTTTTGTTTTTCCAATGTTTTTTTTGGTGATAGACT
>JAAZUX010000148.1 GCA_018623955.1 Flavobacteriaceae bacterium
GGTGTAGGCATTTTTTACCCCGACTTTACTGTTTGAGGGCAGGTTTTTTTCAAGACTGAAAAACAAGTGGGTAAAGTCGTCCTCTGCCACGCCCTGAAAAGCACTGAGTGGAAATGCTTTAAAGGATAAATTTTTAATGTTTTCGGGGGCTTTATTTTGCTGCCAGTATTTAACCAGATTTTTGGTGTTGCCGATCCATAAGAAAGAATTTTCATCAGCAAGTTTTTCCTGTAAGTTTTTGAATTCAGGAAGTCGATCCAATGTATTTCGATCCAGATAACTTCCCAGAATGTTTTTCAACCCCGACTCTGTCTCACTCATGATCAGCAGATTTTCATGCCAACAGCCCCATTTGGGATCAATTTTATCGCCAAAAACATTAATCAATACTTGAAGATTGGGAGGGATTCTAGCGGGATAATAGGAGAAAGCGCGGAATTTTTTGGCTTCATTTTCCATAGAAAGAAAATCGGGAAAGTTATCTTCGATATCATCAATTCGAAAGGCAATAGATTTTTCGTCGGCGGTAAAAATCCAAGCCACTTCATTGAGATTGTTCAGTGTGGAAAAGTTGGTTTTGTTGATGGGTAAATTCACTCGCCTGCTGAAGCGCTTAAAATTGTCTTCTAACTGTTGCATATTGTCTATTGGAAAACCGAGATAACTGCTAAAGTTTTCAGGAACGATTTGGGGAAGCGATAGCTTTTGGGGTTTGATGTTTTTAATCAAGTTTAAACCATCCGGGATCGAATCGTTGAGAAAGGCCACTCCATTGAGGCTAATGGCGTTTTCTGAAACCTCCATCCCCAATTCAATCCAACCTCTTCCCGTCTTGGGAAATAGGGGTGTCTTTGGAAAAAAAGATTGGATCAGTGGGGTCGAGGAGGGGTGAATTAAGAAATTAACCGCCAAATCTTCATCCATGCTTTCGGCCAATTGATAAAAAGCCGGATTCACAATACCTCGCTGTAGTTTTTCAAAATTTCGAATACCGTTCTCAATCACCAGTTGTGATTGGGACCACATTTTGAGTCGACCCAGATCAGCGGTGTAAAAAGTCTGACCTTCTTGATTGAGGACGCGGATGGTTTTCTTACTATATTTAAAGGTCTTTTGATAATTCAATAAGCTATCTTTCGGATCGCTTTTTACAATCAGACTTACGACATTATCGTTTTTTCCGACAGGGGTAAAAAATATCACCCAGGGAGAAGTGGGATTTTTGGGGATGATGTTTTGAACGGTTTTTTTTAAATCGCTGTTCAATGAGAAGATTTTTGATAATTCCATTGAGCTTTTCAATGAAATGCTGTCATTGATCTGTGCAACAAAACTGGTGTTCTGGGGAACCAATTCAATGAGATTGATTTCTTTCTGATTCTTGGACGTACAAGCCAAGAGAAGCCATAGCGAAATTAAGGGTAAAATTCTTTTTGTCATCACCACCAAAAATATTAAATCAAGCCTTCGATTCTGCGGAAATGGTGAGATTAAATTCAACTGACTTTTCAACACTTGATGCCATAGATCAAAGGGGGAGTTCCAATTGTTTTGGGAGCAATTGAAAAGATTTGCGATGATGGGGTGTAGTTCCATTTTTTGCAATGGCTGCACGATGGACTTTGGTGGGATAACCTTTGTTTTGATTCCAGTAGTATTGGGGGAATTTTTCATGGATTTTTTTCATGTAATCGTCTCGGTAGGTTTTGGCCAGTACAGAGGCCGCAGCTATGTTCTGGTATTTGCCATCTCCTTTGATGACACATTCATAAGGAACGGATTCAAAGGGGTGAAAACGATTACCATCTACCGCAATAAAATCAATGGTCAAAGTCAATTGTGACAATGCCAAATGCATGGCCTTGATGCTGGCATTGAGAATATTGATTTGGTCTATTTCTTCGGGGTACACATGGGCGTAGGAAAAGGCTATGGCTTTGGCCTCTATTTGGGGTCTGAGATCATAGCGTTGTTTTTCGGTCAGTTTTTTTGAATCGTTCAACTGATGCAAATCAAAATTGGGAGGCAAGATCACCACAGCAGCAGTAACGGGACCGGCCAGACAACCCCTCCCGGCCTCGTCTGTCCCTGCTTCTGTTTTTGATGTAATTTGTCTGATGAGCAAAACCCTTATAATCGTTTGGTTTAGTGAACCCAAATTAAGTACAATTATTTTAACTTCGCATCAAATTCATTTTAATGAAGCGACTCCTCCTTGTTTTTTTGCTTATGGTTGCCTATCAGACCCATGCGCAAGAAAATCAGGGCATTGAAGATCCGGCTGATGAAACGAATAATACCCTCGAAGTTGCGGGCTTTTCTGTGGTTGTTGAGCAGGCCAGTGACAGTCTCTCTGTCGCCATTGACAGCTTGGCTGTTGAGGAAGAAAAAATAATCAGTCGCAGAGACTCCCTTTTGTTTTTGTCTTTTAGACTCCCCAAACCGGGAATTTTAAAAAATATTGTTTTGGATACCTTTCCCAAACTACCGGACTCTATTGCCGAAAATCTCACCCCCCGATTCAAATACATGAAAGACATTGGGCTGGACCACGACAGTAGGTTTATATCCAATTCATTGATCATTCAGTTGCTGGACTCCTTTTCCCTTCAAAGAACTCAATACAATCTCCGATTGCGAAAAGCGAGGGAGATCGCTCAAAAACCGATTAAGGAAATGGAGGAGGTAACCATAGAGGATTATAAAATCTATTATTCCGATGGCACAGTAAAGCATGTGGATACCACATTGACGATCAATAAAGACTATCATTTTAATTATCTGCGTAAAGATTACTTTGAATTGCTTCCTTTTGCCAATGTGGGTGAGACTTATAATAAACTGGGGTATGATTTCCAGGATCAAAAACTAATCCCCGACATCGGTGCTCGGGCAAAGCATTATGGATATATGGAAGAGGATGAAATCGGATATTATGAGGTGCCTTCTCCCTTGACAGAATTATTTTTTAAAACTGTTTTTGAACAAGGACAGTTGGTAGATGCCTTGATCACGGTAAATACTTCCCCACGCCTCAACATCACCTTGGCTCACAAAGCCTTTCGCTCTTTGGGGAACTATATCAACACCTTGGGAGGGGGAACCAATCTTCGTTTTGCCTCCCAGTATACCTCCAAGAATTACCGCTACCGCCAGCGTTCTCATTTTGCTGCACAACGGCTCGAAAACCAAGCCAATGGAGGGTTAGACTCACTCAGTGTATATTATTTTGAAAAAGCAGTGGATGAATTGGAATACGATGGTTTTTTGGACCGATCCCGATTGACCAACAACGCCAATACCAACAATACCCTTATTGGCAGGCGCTACTACTTGGATCATCAGTATGATGCCAAATTGGGGGGCAATGACAAAATGAAAAACTATGAAAAACCCAAGGTTTTGACCATTGGACACAAATTAAACTTTGAAGGTAAACATTTTGCCTTTGACAACTCAAGTAGAAATTCTTTTTTTGGTACTGTCTCGGGAACTGCTTTTTTTGGGATACGAACTTCATTGGATGTTATGGACAATGAGTTGTATGCCATTTATCACGAAAAGAACTTGGGAGAACTCAAAGCAGGCTTACGACTGATCCAGTGGGATTACAGCATTAGTTTGCCCGAAAACACCAAAAATCTTGATGAGCCCTATGATTACGGACCCAACCCTACCGAAATTCAAGCCAGTCAGTTAGCCCTTTCTGCTTATTGGAAAAAAACATTTTTAAAGTTTGCTTTTAA
>JAAZUX010000149.1 GCA_018623955.1 Flavobacteriaceae bacterium
AGATTTCTCTCATGATCCATCAGATCTAGTTAGACTCTACAATGCTTGTGAGAAGGAAGGAGCAGACGTCTCAATAGGATCTAGGTATTCTAAAGGTGTCAATGTTGTCAATTGGCCAATGAAACGAGTATTGTTATCTTTTTTTGCCTCAAAATATGTTCGTTTGATTACGGGCATTCCAATACACGATACGACAGCTGGTTTTGTCTGCTACAAAAGAAAAGTTTTAGAGACCATTCGGCTTGATGCAATTCGATTTGTGGGTTACGCTTTTCAGATAGAAATGAAATTCAAAGCCTGGAAACATCGATTCAATCTTAAAGAGGTTTCTGTTATTTTTACAGAAAGAACTCAAGGAGAATCAAAAATGAATAAAGGGATTGTATATGAGGCATTCATTGGTGTAATAAAAATGCGTTTAAAAGGATTGCGATGACTTCTTACCTTATAAAAAATGCGACCATTGTGAATGAAGGAGCTTCCTTCGTCAGCGATGTACTTGTAGAAAATGGTTTCATTAAAAAGATTCGCAACTCAATCATTGCAAATGATGCGACCGTTGTAGATGCTCAAGGAAAATTTTTACTTCCCGGGTTAATTGATGATCAAGTTCATTTTAGAGAACCTGGTCTAACTCATAAGGCAGACATTGGAACCGAAAGCAAGGCTGCAGTCGCTGGTGGAATCACTTCTTTTATCGAAATGCCTAACACTGTGCCTCAGGCAACCACCCAACAATTGTTAGAAGAAAAATTTGAAATTGCTCAAAAAACATCTCTTGCAAATTATTCGTTCATGTTTGGAGGAACCAATGATAATTTGGAAGAACTTTTGCAAACAAATCCAAAAAATGTTGCCGGAATCAAACTGTTCTTGGGATCGTAAACTGGAAATATGTTGGTTGACAATCCAGAGGTCTTAGAAAAAATATTTTCTTCAACAAAACTAATCATCTCAGTTCATTGTGAAGACGAACAGACCATCAAAAAGAATACTGCCCATTATAAAAACATCTATGGCGATGAAATTCCAATAGAATTACACCCCATCATACGAAGCGAAGAAGCTTGCTACTTATCGTCTTCAAAAGCCATTGCTTTGGCGAAAAAAACAGGGGCAAGACTACACATTTTTCACTTGTCAACAGCAAAAGAAACCGAATTGTTCAGAAATGACATTCCGATAGAAGAAAAACAAATTACCGCAGAGGTCTGTGTCCATCATCTGTGGTTTTCTGATCAAGATTATAAAGAAAAAGGGACCCATATTAAATGGAATCCAGCAGTAAAAACAGCCAAAGACAGAGCTGGCTTGTGGAAAGCTTTGCTGGATGACAGATTGGACGTCATTGCAACAGACCATGCGCCTCATACACTCAAAGAAAAATCAAATTCTTATCTCAAAGCCCCTAGTGGAGGTCCGTTAGTTCAACATGCTTTGCTTGCTTTGTTAGAAAAAGTAAAAGAAAACGTTTGGCCCATAGAAAAGCTTGTTGAAAAAGCATGTCACAATCCAGCAAAAATATTTCAAATAGAAAAAAGAGGATTCATCAGAGAAGGGTATTTTGCAGACATCGTACTGGTGGATATGAATGCACCTCAAACTGTAACTAAAGACAGTATTTTATACAAATGCGGATGGTCTCCTTTTGAAGGGACTGCCTTTTCCTCAACAATCACTCATACCTTTGTAAATGGAATTTTAGTGTTTAATATGGGAACTTTTGATACAGCAGCAAAAGGAAAAAGACTCACATTTGATAGATCATGAAAAAAACCATTGTATTTTTTGTTTTCATCTTTCTTTTACTCTCTTGTGAAAGCAACACCATTTATGAAAAACCGAAAGATTTAATTCCAAAAGACACCATGGTGATGCTTCTCAAAGATTTATATTTGGCAACGGCTTCAAAAGGGGTTTCAAATGTCAATATGCAAAGAAAAATCTCATACACCTACTTGGTATATGAAAACTATAAAATTGACAGCCTTCGGTTTAAAACAAGCAATCTTTACTATGTCTCAAAGGTTGACGAATACAAGCCTATCATTGATCAAGTATTGGAATTGTTGGAAAAAGAAAAAGTTGCTTTTGAAAAAATTAAAAAACGGAAAGATTCCATATTAAACGATTCCTTAAGACGAAAAAAAACAGTCCCAAAAGACAAAGAAATGTTGACTGAAAAAATGAAGTTCTCTAAAGATCTCTTAAAAAAGAACCGAAACGTGAAAAAAAAATCAAAGTAAAAAATCTTTGACCACCTCTTTCACTACTTTGTCAATGCTTTGAAATTTTATGCCCAACTCTTTGGAGATTTTATTGGACGAATAATAGGTTTGAGAATTCAAAGTTTTGGCTCCTAGCCTACTCAATCGGACTTTTCTTGAAGTCATTTTAGAAATGACCCATTCCCAACGCCAAAAAATATTGATCTGCCATTCTTTTAATTTTTTTGCAGGTCTTTTCATTTGAAAAGCATCAGCAATGTAAAATAACAACTCTTGATAACTTTTATTTTCGGACACTAAAATAAAACGTTCGTTTTTACTGGGTCCTTCCATAAGTTTTACCAGACAATGAATCACATCGTGCACACCAATAAAACCCGTTACCCCCTCAGTGTAATATTGCAAGCCTTTGTGAATTTTTGAAAAAAGTTGTCCTGAACCGGTATTCCAAAAACCACTTCCTAAAATAACTCCGGGGTTAACAATGACAACATCAAGTCCCTCCTGACTTCCTCGCCAAACCTCCATTTCAGCACCATATTTTGTTATGGCATATCCATGATGGCTGTTGTCTTGAACCCATTCGTTTTCTTCATCAGCAAATTTTTTGTTTAAGTCTTCACCGATCGTAGCTATAGAACTGACAAAACATAATTTCTTGACCTTCGCATCAATTGATAAATTAACAACAATGGCAGTCCCATGGATGTTGACTTTTCTCATTTCAATATAATCTTTGGGATCAAAAGAAATGATGGCAGCACAATGATAGACTTTTGTAATTCCCTTAAAAACAGGAATCATCGATGGAACGTCTGAAATATCGGCCTGAACCCATTCTATTTTTGAAAATAGATTTTCCCAAGATTTGGTCTTGTAAGAAAATAGTTTTTTCGTTTTTTCAATACTTTCAGGAGTTCTGTAAATTGCTCTAACTTGCTCATTTTGTTGTGTCAATTGGACCAACAAGTGAGCTCCCACTAAGCCTGTACCTCCTGTAACTAAAATCATCTTGCGAAGTTAGTTTATTTAGTTCAGAAATGTATCTTTGTTCTTTAGATTGTATGAATATGACAAATTTTGTTGAAGAGTTGCGATGGCGGGGATTGTTGCATGATATCATGCCAGAAACAGAGGCCTATTTATTAGAACACCCTACGACGGGTTATATTGGATTTGATCCAACAGCAGATTCCTTACATATTGGTAGTTTGGTTCAAATTTTAGTTTTGAAACACTTTCAAAATGCAGGACATACACCCATTGCGCTTGTTGGTGGAGCTACTGGTATGGTGGGAGATCCTTCAGGAAAGTCTGCTGAAAGAAACTTATTAGACGAAGAAAGCTTGTTCAAAAATATCAAAGGGGTCAAAGCTCAACTAGAACGATTTTTAGATTTCGAAACCTCTGAAAATCCTGCCAAACTGGTTAATAATTTTGATTGGATGCAACCTATTTCTCTGATCGATTTTGTGAGAGACACAGGAAAACACATCACAGTAAATTACATGATGGC
>JAAZUX010000150.1 GCA_018623955.1 Flavobacteriaceae bacterium
AAAGCTGGGTTTTTAGGCCCATTCAAAAAACTTGCCGGGCAGGGGGTTTACACATCCCTTCATTTCCAGTTTTAACAATAAAATTGCCACTTTACTGATGGGCAAACGGGTGGCAATGGCGATGTTGTCCAGGCTTTCGTAAGGGACGGATTTTAGAACGTCAAAAATAATTTTTTCCTCTGCGTTAAGTTCTACAAATAATTTTTTTTGGACTCCGTTATTCCCGGCTTGAGATTCCCAGCCCATGCCTTTGATGAGATCCTCCGCAGTGGTAATCAGTTGGGCTTTTTGACAGCGGATCAGATCGTGGCAACCTTGATGAAGAGGATTTCCCACTTCGCCGGGAAAAGCAAAGAGCTCCCGATTGTATTGGTGGGCAAAATTGGCGGTGATCATACTTCCGCCCTTGGATTGGGATTGAATGACAACCGAAGCATGAGACAAACCCGCAATGATGCGATTGCGAATCAAGAAGTGTTTGCGGTCAAACTTTTCTTCGGTGGTAAACTCAGAAATAAGCCCCCCCTTCCTGAATTTTATTGGAAATCCCCTTGTGCTCGGGTGGGTAAATTTGATCCAGCCCATGGGCCATACAAGCAATGGTCTTCAAATTGGATTTAAGGGTTTGATCGTGGGCAATGATATCGATGCCCCGCGCAAAACCCGAGACGATAATCGGATCAAACTCCCGCAGGCCAGCGACCAATTCACGACAAATCTTTTCCCCATGGAGATCGCCGGATCGGTTACCAACGATGCTGACGAGCTTACGCTGACCAAAATTGAGGTTTCCCTTGTAAAACAAAACCAAGGGTGCATCGGGACAAAAAGTAAGTGTTTTGGGATAGGCGGGATCACCCAAAAACAAGGTTTTGATGTTGTTTTTATGAAGGTTTTCTTCTGCCTTATATACGCGATCAGAATATTTTTTCCAGCCTTTGATCAATTGAATATGGACAGTGCCTATGCCCTCCAGGGTTTGGAAATCCTCGGGAGATCACTCGAAAATGGACTCGGGACTGCCCGAAAACTCCCATAATTTCCTGGCTCGGATGTTTCCAAAACCGGGCATAAAACGCAGAAAAAGACAGGCTTGCAGGCGATTCATTAAAGAAAATATAAAATTTGGTGCCTTCAAATATACTAACATCAATATTCATCGTTATAATTTTAGGGAATAAATATTGTTATATTTGAAAATGCAGTTGCAACAGTACATCAAAGAGCTACTATACCGACATGAGTGTGTTACAGTTCCAAATTTTGGTGCTTTTCTCACCCGGACGATCAATGTATTGATCCAACCGGATACCGGAGTTTTTACTCCTCCAAGGAAAGAAGTGAGTTTTAACCATCTGCTGAAAAGCAACGACGGTATTCTGGCTCAGTACATGGCTCAAAAAGAAAATGTTTCCTATGAACAAGCCTTGAGAAAAATTGAAAAAGAGGTGATCGTTTGGAAACAAAGGCTGCAGACCCAGCATTTGACTTTTGCGGGCATAGGGGAAATGCGCCTCAACCCACAAAAGAAAATTAATTTTTCTCCATTTGGATCAATTAATTTTGACCTGAACTCCTATGGACTCAGTAGCTTTATAAGAAAATCAATTTTTACACCTCCCGTTGTAACAGAAAAACCTAAACCCATTACCATCATGGAAAACGAAAACAAAGACGACTTGATGTTTACCCCGGCAGAAAACGAAAACAAACGCTCTCCGATCATGCGATATGCCATTATCGGGGTAATTGGAATTTCCCTTATTGGGGCGGCCTATTATTTCGGCAATCAATACATTGCCGATGAAAAAGCCAAGGCCACTGAAATGGCACAAAAGAAAATCAAAAGCAACGTTCAAAAAGCGACTTTTGACTTGGGTGCGTTATCAGAAATGGATCTGACACTGGAGGCCAATCCCGAGGTAATCGAAGACGCTCCGCTGGCACAAACATATTTCAGTGTGATCGCCGGATCCTATCGGTCTATAGAAAATGCCGAAAAAAAATTGGCGCAATTGCAAGCCGAAGGTTTTGATGCAGCTTTTACCGAAGTCAATCCGGAAGGACTTCATCGTGTAGCCTACGGACGATTTGCTTCTAAGCGCGAAGCTTTGAACTTGCACAATTACATCCGATTCGCCCTCAAAGAGGAAGCCTGGTACTTGGAAGAAAACTAAACTACATCCTGTAGATCCAGCTTTTTGGATTTTGGGGTTTTAATTCGTTAAACACACTGAATTGCAGGGTCGTTTTGCCCGTCTGAGGATGGGTGAAGATCTGCCCTATGGGCTGTTTTGCCCTGACCCTATCGCCTTTTTTGACATAGACCTTGCCCATGTTTTTGTAGGTGGTGATAAAATTCCCATGCTTGATCAGTATGGTGGGATTACTGCCTTTAAAGCTGAGTATGGTCATGACCTGCCCTTCAAACACCGCCCGTGCTTCTGATTTGGGCGAGGTGGCAATGGTGACCCCATTGCTTTTGATCATGGTGGTCTTAACCACCGGATGGGGTTGGGTACCAAAACGCTGGATCACGATCCCTTTTTCTACGGGCCAGGGCAGTTTGCCCTTGTTGGCAACAAAATTGGCAGCTAATAACTTCGCCTCCGGGGTCAGCGCAAAGGCGTTTTTGGATTTTTTCCCCGCTGCCCTGTTGGAAGCAGCAATGGCTTCGCGAATCATACGTTCAATTTCACGATCAATCGCTGCCGCTTTGCGTTGCTTTTGTTTGATTTCTCCCGCCAAAGACCGTGATTTGTTCTTTAGTCCACGGATCAGTCTTTGCTGTGATTTGCGTTCCTGCTGCAATTGCTGTTGTGCCTTTCGATTCTCTATTACCAAACCATCCTTTTGGGCTTTTTGCTCTAATAAGGTTTTGTTAAGGGACTGAAGGGTGGTGGTTTTTTCTGCGATCTCCTCTCCCTGTTTTTTTCTGAAGTTGGCATACTGTTTCATGTATTGAACCCGCTTGTAGGCCTGTAAAAAATCCTCGGAAGAAAACAAAAACATCAATCGGTTTTGGGAAGATTTGCTTTTGTAGGATTTTTGAATCATTTCGGCATAGTCTTTCTTAAGGGTTTCCAGTTCTTTCCTCAGGTCGGTAATGTTTCTTTGATTGACATTGATTTGTTGAGTCAAAAGATTGGCCTGTTGGTTGTTGACCCTGACCAGATCACTTCTAACGGATATTTTGACGTTGAGATCCTCAACTTGGGAGAGCAAGGACTTTTCTTTTCTGGTGTTTTTAAAAAGCAGGCTGTTGATTTGTTTGATCTCTTCTTGTAGCCGCTTTTTTTGGTTTTCCAAGGTTTTTTGGCGGGCCGCATTGGATTGTGCCATCCCTAACGATGCCAGAAAGAGAAAAAAGACCAAACAGTGCTGCCGCATGCGATCCATTACATTTCTATTGGTTGGTAACCTGCAGGAATGTCAAAGGGAATGCTCAATTGATTGGGAAAGTCGGCACGGGTATACTCCAATTTGATTCTCGTTAATGCCGAACCGTCAAAAAGCGAAATTTGAACCTCTCCGGGAACAAACTCTCCTTCCAATTTTTGGTGGTTGAGGTATTTGATGGTCAAAGACTGCTGGGTACCCGGGACCATAAAACGCTGTTCGAGGAGCAAAAAATTATTGGGGTCAAAAAAGAAGGTAGGTCGGAACCGCAATTTGTCGGATTTGGGAGTCAAAATATAATATTTGGGATGCGAAATGCTTTCCCAACAGATCGGAAGAGCGT